>NZ_JAPHPY010000003.1:0-186303 GCF_026241575.1 Vibrio sp. Sgm 5 | reverse complement strand
GCTGGTTCCTTTGTGATTGTTCTCTCTTGGTTGAAAGATCTGATCGCAGAACCAGCTTTTAGTTCACTTCTATTTTTTTATCCCGAGTTCAGGTTAGCTAAACTATCTCACTCGCTTGATGTATCCACATCGTGAGCAAACATATACCTCTTTAACTCCCAATAGTTTCTCCCAAAAGTGACGCTGCCGACGTTGCAAGTAACCGCCATGTTTACACATACATATCCCTATTATTATTGTTGTTTATTTGGGGGACTTTATGTGATGTTACTTCCAATGTTAAATGATGCTTCGGTATATGGTTCAATAGGTTATCTACCAAATCAATATGGTCATATTTAACAGAATAAAGTTCTAATCATCGATAATGGAAATATGCCTGACGTTTAAAACGAGTTTAAAGGTTACGAGATGAAGTAACTTTGACTGTGTAACGATTTGTAATTTTTGAAGGTGTGAGGGAGCGGGGAGGCGACCCATAAGAATCGCCTTAGTTGTGGTTTGGGCTGAGCCAATTATCTAAGCTTTAGGACGTAGCCACATTTAGAGCATACGTACACTTCCTTAATGCCTAAAATTTTTTGCATAAAAGTTCTAGGTCGACGTTGTAAGTAAATTCCATGTTCACACATTTTGAGACTTCCATATTCATTTTTATGAGTATGCGTCAGCAAGTATAGGCAGAGAATTTGTTTTTATTTATGAGAAGGTCAGAATAGCGGAGTGCTTCATTTAGCGTATGCGATATTCATTATATTTCTGTGTAAATGTTTTGTTTGTCAGTAATTCAAATAACAAGCTTGAATCACCGCCACATTACTATTTAACTTTAATGATATATCCGCATTTAGTGCACACGTAGAGCTCTTTGATACCCATAAGCTTTTGCAGTAGGGTGCGTTTTTGACGTTTTAAGTAAATACCATGTTGGCAAGTATTCATCGATTGCCCACCTTGTCGAATGTGTGGGCAGTATTTTAAGAAGGGCAGGAGTTACATCTCAATAGCACGTTATTTATACTTTCAAATATAATGCTATGAAATATAAGAGAATGTTTGATTGTAATTTATATAAGTGCAGATCTTAGCCTAAGTTAAACAGCGCTTCTGCGTTTTTAGTCGTTCGGGTGTCGATAGCTTCAAGGCTTTCCCCACGAAGTTCGGCCACGCGCGCCGCCACTAGAGAAGTATAAGCTGGCTCGTTGCGTTTACCACGATGTGGTACTGGTGCAAGGTAAGGACAGTCTGTCTCTAGAATCACCCAATTCATGTCCAGGTGCGGGATAACTTTATCCATGCCGCCGTTTTTAAACGTAGAAACACCACCTAGACCTAAGTGGAACCCTAGCTCATTGATCGCTTGCGCTTCTTCTACGCTGCCACCAAAACAGTGGAATACGCCACGCAAGCGACCGTCTTGTTCTTGACGCAGTAAGGTCAGCGTTTCTTCAATCGAGTCACGTGTGTGGATAACGACAGGCAAATCCATCTCTTTTGCCCAGTTTAACTGAGTCACAAACGCCATTTCTTGTTTCGCGCGGAAGGTTTTATCCCAGTACAGGTCGATACCGATTTCACCCACTGCAATGAAGTTGTGCTTTTCAAACCAACCACGAATGATTTCTAGTGTTTGCTCAACATTGCCATCTACATAACATGGATGCAGACCCATCATTGAGCGACAAACCTCAGGATAAGCCGCCTCGGTTTTTAGCATCGGCTCAATAGATTCAAGATCGATGTTTGGTAGCAGAATTCTATCAATGCCTTGTTCTAAAGCACGTTTCACCACCTCGTCGCGGTCGTTATCAAATTCGCTAGCGTAAATATGAGCGTGAGTATCGATCATGGTTGGTCTCTATGGTTCATCGGTGTATGGAATTAGTGAGAAGTATACTTGAGTGTGAGTGCTGGGTCATTTTCGGTTTTTTTCATGCCGTTTTTCCATATTGCTGCTCGCAAGGTGCATCAAGAGTGATATGATTTTGCCACCAGATGATTTGATCATCGTAACCTTCCAGACAAGGAGAAAGTGGTGTCTGTATCAATTCAAGGTCCATTCCCTGCACGCCGTATGCGTCGTATGCGTAAGCACGATTTTAGTCGTCGTCTGATGGCTGAAAACCAAGTTTCAGTAAACGATCTGATTTACCCAATGTTCATTTTGATGGGCAAAGATCGTCGTGAAAGTGTTGAATCGATGCCGGGTGTAGAACGTTTGTCGATTGATTTAATGCTAGAAGAAGCACAATACCTAGCAAACCTAGGCGTACCAGCAATCGCGCTTTTCCCTGTCGTAAACCAAGACGCTAAAAGCTTATGTGCTGCTGAAGCTTACAACCCTGAAGGTTTAGTTCAGCGCGCAGTACGTGCATTAAAAGAGCACGTGCCTCAAATCGGTGTGATCACAGATGTGGCACTCGACCCGTTCACTACTCACGGCCAAGACGGCATCATCGATGAAGATGGCTACGTGATGAATGATGAGACAACCGAAGTTCTCGTAAAACAAGCGCTTTCTCACGCAGAAGCAGGCGCTGACGTGGTTGCACCATCAGACATGATGGATGGTCGTATCGGCAAAATCCGTGAAGCACTAGAAGAAGCGGGTCACATCCATACTCAAATCATGGCTTACTCTGCGAAATACGCATCAAACTACTACGGTCCATTCCGTGATGCCGTTGGTTCATCAGCGAACCTAAAGGGCGGCAACAAGAAAAACTACCAAATGGACCCTGCGAATACAGATGAAGCGCTACATGAAGTGGCTCTTGATATCAATGAAGGCGCTGACATGGTGATGGTTAAGCCAGGCATGCCTTACCTTGATGTGGTTCGCCGTGTTAAGACTGAGCTTCAAGTTCCAACGTTCGCTTACCAAGTTTCGGGTGAGTACGCGATGCATAAAGCAGCCATCATGAATGGTTGGCTGAAAGAGCGCGAGACAGTGATGGAATCGCTACTTTGCTTCAAACGTGCAGGCGCAGATGGCATCCTGACTTACTTCGCGAAAGATGTAGCAGAGTGGCTAGCGGAAGAAAACGCACAACCTGCAGAGCACCTAGTCAAAGCGCAAGAAGCGACAGACGAGTAATTATCGCTCAATGAGAAAAGCCAGACCGACAATTGTTGTCGGTCTGAATATACCCAAGTAACCTCAAGACGGAATACACACGGCTTGAAGTTACTTGGGTATATTTATTTCTGGAGAGTAAGACAATGACAATGCTGATTCGTGAAGGCACGCTGGAAGAGGCGATCCAAGTGGTAGCTCGTGTTACTGAGTTTGCACATGGTGAGACGGTTGAATCCATGGCTGAGCGCCTAGGAGATAAAAAAAGTTTAATCCTAGTGGCTGAGAAAGCAGGGACGATCCTAGGTTTTAAAATCGGCTACGAGTTAGATGAATATACCTTCTACAGTTGGTTTGGTGGCGTAGCACCAGAAGCGCGCAATGAAGGCGTGGCGCAAATGTTATTAGAAGCGCAAGAGGAATGGGTAGTAGAGCAGGGCTACAAAACTTTAAAAGTGAAATCTCGTAACCAATTTCCTGCCATGCTTCGCTTGTTGCTAAGAAATGAATACATTATTGAAAAGTTTGAAGAAAAACCGAACTTACGTGAGTCTAGAGTGCACTTCATTAAGGCGCTATAAAAAATAAATGAGATTTTTTCTCATTTAGGTGTTGACTGTTAAATGAGAATCATTATTATTAAACCTGTCTTAGGGAATGAGGAAAGTTCACAAGGACGTTGAATTGCTAATTAACCGAGTGTTGAGAAGGTAATGAAACATTTTCCCCAGAACTTGCACTAATTCTTTTTGACACGACATTGCTCACATTGCTTCCAGTGTAATTTATAGCTTCTTGGTTAAGCAGCCATACAAATGGAAATAGCTTTACCACTTCTGCTAGGCGAC
Organism: Vibrio sp. Sgm 5; assembly: GCF_026241575.1. Taxonomy (NCBI): domain Bacteria; kingdom Pseudomonadati; phylum Pseudomonadota; class Gammaproteobacteria; order Vibrionales; family Vibrionaceae; genus Vibrio; species Vibrio sp. Sgm 5. The sequence continues at coordinate 182,379 of NZ_JAPHPY010000003.1, read as the reverse complement.
CCAATTGGGTCGCTTTTTTCTTTTCTGTGATTTCTAATTGACGCCTCTATCGGCAACTTTTCCACATGTCATGATCATTTCAGGATCGTTGATCTTGTCTTTTGTTTTAAAAAAATCAACACTAAAACAATAGTTTATGTTTGTTTTTTTCTGTCTTTATTTCCATGGGATAACCAGTGGATAATTTCTATAAACAGAGTTATCCACAGTGAGAGGTGTTTTTCGTGAATAACATCGGAAAATTTCCGCGAACTTGATCGAGCGAACAAGATAGATTCGGATCAGCAGTCATGGCATTCTAAGCAGATCTATTAAGTACTGATTTGGATACAGACAATTATGGCAAGTATTCCTGAAAATCCGTTGATTCTGATCGACGGTTCTTCTTATCTATATCGCGCTTTTCACGCTTACCCAGGCACGATGAGTAACGGTGAAATTCCAACTAACGCAGTTTACGGTGTGGTGAACATGTTACGCAGCATGATGCGCCAGTTCGCTTCTGATCGTATCGCGGTGGTTTTCGATGCGAAGGGTAAAACCTTCCGTGACGATATGTACCCGGAATACAAAGCAAATCGCCCACCAATGCCGGATGATCTTCGTTGCCAGATTGAACCACTGCACAATGTCATTCGTGCCATGGGTCTGCCTCTAATCTGTATTCCTGGTGTAGAGGCCGATGATGTTATCGGAACTTTGGCTTATCAAGCATCACAACAGGGCATGCCGGTTTTGATCAGTACAGGCGATAAAGACATGGCTCAGCTTGTCGATGATAACGTCACCTTGATCAACACCATGACCAACGTCGTGATGGATCGTGAAGGGGTGATTGAGAAGTTTGGTATTCCACCAGAGCTGATCATCGATTACCTAGCGTTGATGGGCGATAAAGTCGACAACATCCCTGGCGTTCCGGGTGTTGGTGATAAAACTGCAACTGCACTTTTGCAGGGGATCGGCGGTCTAACTAAGCTGTATGAAAACCTCGACGATATCGCTGCACTTGGTTTCCGTGGTTCCAAAACCATGGCGAAGAAGCTTGTGGACAACAAAGACGATGCGATGATGTCTTATGAGTTGGCAACCATCAAGTTGGATGTGGAGCTGGAAGAGACGCCAGAATCATTGCTAAAAGCAGAGCCAAGCACAGATGAGCTGATCAAACTGTACGGTCAGTTGACGTTCAAGTCTTGGTTGAATGAGTTATTAGAAGGCGGCACAGGTGTCGTAGAAGCGGATGAATCAACTGGCGCAGTGCGTGGTGGTTCTGCTTCATCTAAAGCAGATATGGACACCTCAGCAGTAAAAATAGACCGTAGCCAATACGAAACCATCCTGGATGAAGCTTCATTTAATGCTTGGTTAGACAAACTAAAAGCGTCTGAGTTATTTGCGTTTGATACCGAAACCGACAGCCTAGATTACATGGTGGCAAACCTAGTAGGTCTATCATTTGCGACCGATGAAGGCATTGCGGCTTATGTACCAGTGGCCCATGACTATCTAGATGCGCCTCAGCAACTTGATCGTGATTGGGTACTCGAACAGCTTAAGCCAATTCTTGAAGATGAAGCTCAATCGAAAGTTGGTCAAAACTTAAAATACGACGCATCTGTGCTAGCTCGCTACGGCATTGAGATGAAAGGTATCAAGCACGACACTATGTTAGCGTCTTACGTTTACAACAGCGTAGGTGGCAAACACGATATGGACAGCTTGGCACTGCGCTTTCTACAACACAGCTGCATTTCATTCGAGCAAATCGCAGGTAAAGGTAAGAATCAACTGACCTTCAACCAAATCGATCTGGATGAAGCTTCACCATACGCAGCGGAAGATGCGGACGTGACACTTCGTCTACATAACCGTTTGTTTGCCAACATCGAGCAAGATGAGAAGCTAAAAACCGTATACGAAGAAATCGAAATGCCACTTGTACCAGTGCTGTCTCGCATTGAACGCACAGGTGTACTGATTGATGACATGAAGCTTAGTGCGCAGTCGGTAGAGATCGCCGCACGTCTGGATGAGCTTGAGCAGAAAGCCTATGAGATTGCAGAGCAAGAGTTCAACATGAACTCACCGAAGCAGTTGCAAGCACTTCTGTTTGAGAAAATGGGTCTGCCAGTCATCAAGAAGACACCATCAGGGACGCCTTCTACTAATGAAGAAGTGCTGCAAGAACTGGCTCTGGATTACCCACTACCAAAACTGATTTTGGAATACCGTGGTCTGGCTAAGTTAAAATCAACGTACACCGACAAATTACCGAAGATGATTAACCCATCAACGGGCCGTGTGCATACTTCTTACCACCAAGCGGTTACTGCAACGGGACGTCTATCTTCAACCGATCCTAACTTGCAGAACATTCCAATTCGTAACGAAGAAGGTCGTCGTATTCGTCAGGCATTTATTGCACCGACGGGATATAAGATCTTGGCAGTCGACTACTCTCAAATTGAATTGCGTATTATGGCGCACCTGTCAGGTGACCAAGCGCTGCTTGATGCGTTCCGTGATGGTAAAGATATCCATGCAGCAACGGCGGCAGAAATCATGGGTGTTTCTATCGACCAAGTCTCAAGTGAACAGCGTCGTCGTGCAAAAGCGGTTAACTTTGGTTTGATTTACGGCATGAGCGCATTTGGCTTAGCAAAACAGCTCGGTATTCCGCGTGGTGAAGCGCAGGCTTACATGGACAAGTACTTCGAACGTTACCCTGGTGTAATGCAGTACATGGAAGACACGCGTAGTACTGCTTCTGCACAAGGTTACGTAGAGACGATTTTTGGTCGCCGTCTGCACCTTCCTGAAATTCAATCTCGTAACGGTATGCGTCGTAAAGCTGCTGAGCGTGCCGCGATTAACGCGCCGATGCAGGGTACCGCTGCGGATATCATCAAGAAAGCGATGTTATTAGTGGATGAGTGGATTCAGCAAGAAGGTAATGGTCGAGTGAAACTTCTCATGCAAGTGCACGATGAATTGGTTTTTGAAGTTGAAGAGTCTTCTTTGTCCGAAATTGAAAATAAAGTACAGAATTTGATGGAATCTGCAGCAGAACTGAAAGTGCCTCTAGTGGCAGAAGCAGGTCACGGTGATAACTGGGACCAAGCACACTAGTCAATTTTAAATCAATTTTACTAATTAAACATGAGCCAGCGCACAAACGCTGGCTTTTTTGTGCTAATAAAAAAGCAATTCAATTGTGAGAATTATTGTTGCTTAATAAAACTTTCATGAAAAAAAATTACAAAAATTCTTTGCAAATCTGACCAATTGTTGTACATTATCTCTCGTAGGGTACAGAGGTAAGATGTTCTATCTTTCAGACCTTTTGTTTCACGTTATTGGATTAGGCTGATTCAGCCGCCCCAGTCAGTTTTTGACTGGGGCGTTTTTTATTGGGCGAAAGAAAATTTTTCTTTTTGATCAACAAGTTAAAATAGTCCACAAAAATGAACTTCTTTAGACCTCTCTAAGTTACTGTCAAATCTAGCTTTTTCATTCCAATTTATTGCGTTATTCATGCTGTAAATTTACGCCAGTCACACTATTATTTTTTCTCGAAAGAAACTAAGTTACGTCTTTTTGATGTTCTGCTTAACTTAACTATATGAATAATAGGGCTATTGTGTCGTGTGGGTGAGGGTGTTTGGTTTGAGGTAGAAGATAAGATTGCTTTTTAACCTATTGAAATCGAATCTCAGTTCAGTAATGCTTCGCCTCATAACAATAATTACCAATTTTTCTCTCCCGTTATCCCTGCCAGGAAGGTGGGGATTTTTATTGCCTGAAATTCACCTTTCTTACCCCCTTACCCCCAGATAAGCAAAAGCCCCACCAAAAGGTAGGGCTGTGTCGAAAAAATTTAACAAATTTTGTTAATTATTCTTCGTTGCTCTCTTGAGCGTCATCTTGTTCGTCTTCTTCAAGAAGGTGTGCGATTGCCGGTGCAAACCAAACGTCCAGTTTGGCACGAAGCTGATCAACTCCCAGACCTTTCAATGAAGAGAACACATCAACCGATACATCGCCACCAAACGTCTCTGCTTGTTTGCGAATTTTCAGTAGTACCTGTTTACGAGCGCCGCTTTTTAGCTTGTCAGCTTTAGTCAGCAGTACTTGCACAGGGATGCGGCTGTCGATTGCCCAGAAAATCATTTGCTGGTCGAGATCTTTCATTGGGTGACGAATGTCCATTAGAACCACGAGACCTTTTAGACACTCACGTTTCTGTAGGTATTCACCTAATGACTTTTGCCATTTGTTCTTCATCTCAACCGGTACTTGAGCGAAGCCGTATCCTGGCAAATCGACGATATGACAACCTTCTTGTACTTTGAAAAGGTTGATCAATTGAGTACGACCTGGGGTCTTTGATGTCTTCGCTAGACTTTTTTGGTTAGTCAGGCGATTCAGTGCACTCGATTTACCAGCGTTTGAGCGTCCTGCAAACGCAATTTCGACACCTTCGTCCTCCGGTAAGTGACGAATATCGGGTGCGCTGGTGATGAAATGCGTGTTTTGGTAATGAATTTTTACGCTCACTGTTAACTCCATCTCGACTTTGTGTAGTCGATTGATTACTTTTTTGTGAAATTGTGTAAAATAACCGTGCTCGGCATAAGGTCGCCTATTGTACCATGAGTGTACGCGGTATGTTCACATTCCGTGGTACTGGAAGCTTGATAATTATAATGGAATGTCATGAAGAAATTAGCGCTAATTTTGAGTCTTTTAGCCAGTTGCTCAGTATGGGCCCAAGGTAATATTGAAGCTGGTAAAGCAAAATCACAAACCTGTGTCGCCTGTCACGGAGCAGATGGTAACAGTGCACTAGCAATGTACCCGAATCTTGCAGGCCAACACGCTAAGTATCTTGAGAAGCAATTAAAAGATCTAAAACTAGGTATGACTAGTGGTGGTAAACAAGGTCGTTACGATCCTGTAATGAGTGGTATGGCTATGCCACTAAGTGATGAAGACATTGCGGATCTATCTGCTTACTATGCCTCTTTACCTATTGCAGAGAGCTCAACCCCTGAAAATGTGGTCGAGCAAGGTAAGGTACTTTACACCGCTGGTGATGCAGAGCGTGGTCTAACCGCATGTATCGCGTGTCACGGTCCTCGTGGTAACGGCACTGAGCTTTCAGGTTTCCCTAAAATTTCTGGTCAGCAAGCTGACTACATCAAAGCTCAGTTAGAGAAGTTCCGTGATGGTGCTCGTGGTAATGATATGAATGCCATGATGCGTGACATCGCAAAGAAAATGACAGACGAAGACATCGAAGTTCTGTCGAAATACGTTGGCGGTCTGCACTAAGTCCCTACACCGCGTTCGAGCAAAGTTATACAGGAATGCCCCAACTATTGGTTGGGGCATTTTTGTTTGTGGCTTTGTGTGATCTCGATCTTATTCAATGTTAAACATAAAAGTGATAGATAGCTTGAAGCCTTGTGAGACATTTGCCATACGTGATCGATGCGATTTCTCTCAATAACTTTTAAGTTATTGATAAAACGGGTTATTTATTTATGGCAAAAAATTAGTGTCATTAATTGCTTTTGGTGACTTGTTGGTTTTTACGAAACCCGTAAAGTAGACGTGTTCACAAGGAGTGAACCTCAGGAATTTAGACCATGGATATAAGGTCTCCAAGGACGCAAGCGAAGGACGTTTGGTAGTCGGAAAAGGGACTTAGATAGGCAAGGAGCCTATCAGATATGGATGGTCATCTAGTCTAACGGTTAAGACAGCGAAACGGATCAGGCTTCAGGAAGTAGCTCAGTAAACAGGAAGTGAAAGGATAGCCAAAACTCATCAGGAAGATGAAGAACAACACTTTTTGGCAGGGAAAGCTTGAAAAACAAAAGGATTCTTGGTGCACCAGATGTGTGCAACACAGTTTCGCCACTTATTGGTGGCATTCAGAAAGCGACAGTCTCACTGTCGCTTTTTTTATATTCATTTTTGCCAATCAAAGTTTTTTAACAAAAACTGCTGAAAAAGTATCCAGCAACACTCCAATCTGTGTCCACTTTCTGGTATGTTTCGCATCCCTGTTTGAGGAAGTCAGCATGCATACCTGTCCTTTATGCCAGAATCAGCGCACTCACCACTTTTTTGAAGATAAGCGACGCGAGTATCTTCAGTGTGAACAGTGCAGTTTGGTATTCGTCAATCCAGACCAACGTTTGGATGCGAAAACTGAAAAAGCTCACTATGATCTGCATGAGAACAATCCTGAAGATATGGGATATCGACATTTTTTGTCGCGAATTGCTGACCCAATCGCAGAGCGAATTTTACCACAATCGAACGGAATCGACTTTGGTTGTGGTCCAGGCCCTACGCTTTCATTAATGTTAGAAGAAGCGGGGCACAACATGGCGTTGTATGATCTTTACTATCACCCTAATACATCGGTGTTAGAAAAGCAGTATGACTTCATGACAGCAACAGAGGTGATCGAACACCTCTACCACCCCGATGTGGTGTGGAAGCAATGGTTGAATTTAGTTAAGCCAGGTGGCTGGATAGGCCTGATGACGAAAATGGTCATCGATGTAGAAGCCTTTCAATCATGGCATTATAAGAACGATCCTACTCACGTGGTGTTCTTTAGCCGTGAAACGTTCCAGTTCCTAGCTGAGCGGGATAAGCTCGAACTCGAATTTATTGGTAATGATGTAATTTTACTGAGGAAAGCCCAGTAATGAGCCGTAGTAAAAAATCTAGAAAGCCAGGTGCAGCAGGCGCACCTGAGTTTGTTGTCACTCGTAACCGCACAGAATCTGACGTTGAAGGCCGTCTACGCAAGCGCGCTAAAAAGCGTAAAGGCTTGAAGACAGGTAACCGTAACTCAGAAGTGAATGAACAGAAGAAGCAATCTGCTGCCCAAAATCGTGATCCACGTTTAGGTAGTAAGAAGAAAATTCCTCTGATCGTTGAGCCAGCGAAGAAGATGACAAAACAAGAGCGTCGCCTATCGGCTGAGCAAGAGCTAGAGATGCTAGAAAACGATGCGCAATTGAACGTGTTGTTGGATCGCATTGAAGCGGGTGAGAACCTAGGCACAGGTCTACAGAAGTTCGTAGATGAGAAGCTAGATCGCATCGAAAAACTGATGGACCAACTTGGTCTACTTGAGCCGGAAGAAGAGGAAGACTTCACCGCTCCTGCTGCTAAAGGTACTCGCAACGACGATGACCTACTAGCGGATTTCGATGACATCAACTTCGACGACTACAAAGGATAAGTAATTCATGAACGTAACCTTATTAGCGATTGCGGGTGCTGTGATCATTATCGCGCTGGCTTCATATGCAGGTTACCTTCTGCTTCAATTGAAAAAGCAAAAGGAATTGCAGCTGAAGCATAAAAAATTGGCGATCGATAAACGTAACGCCAACATTTTTGAGAACGTGCATACTTTGTGTCAGGCTGGCATTCAAGGCCAGTGTGATTTATCTGAAATCAGCATTCGTGTATACAACATCATGGACTATGTTCAGGGTGAAGACCGGGTGGATTTTGATAAAACGTACCCAGCGATTTCTGAGCTTTACCATATTGTGAAAGATATGGCGCGTGGTGAAGACCGACAGCAACTTGCGAAGAAAGAGCGTATGCAACAAAACTTGGATCGCCATAAAGCAGAGCAGCGCTTGACGGATACGATCGTAGAAGAACTCAAAGTGTTGCAAAAAAACGTCCAGCCACTGAATAACCAAATCAATATTCAGATGATCTAGTTTGTATCCCCAATGGTTTCCTTATTGCTATTGGGGGTATCGTGATCACGCTAGCACTTCTTTGGTTTTATACTTAAAAAGCCACCTGCGGTTACCGTTGTTGCCTTTGTCATATGGCAAAATAACGACCTCTGAATATTGGGTAACGATTTTCGTTGCCCTCGCATTTAACGGAAAGTACCACCATGTCGAATCAACATACTGAATCGAAGCAGCAAATTGTCTGGGATCAAGCGGTATTGGATAAGTACAACTATTCCGGTCCTCGCTATACGTCGTACCCAACGGCGCTGGAGTTTCATGAAGCATTTACCATTTCAGACTACGATATGGCATGCACTCAATACCCAGATCGTCCGTTATCTTTGTACGTTCATATTCCGTTTTGCCACAAGCTTTGCTACTACTGCGGCTGTAACAAGGTCATTACTCGTCATTCGCACAAAGCAGACGAATACCTAGACGTACTGGAGCATGAAATTCGTCAACGCGCATCGTTGCTTGGTGAACGTACAGTCACTCAACTGCACTTTGGTGGTGGTACACCAACTTTCTTGTCTGAAAAACAAATCACTCGTGTGATGGATTTATTGCGCCAAGAATTTATCTTTAATGCGGACGCTGAAATCAGTATTGAGGTGGACCCGCGTGAAATCGAACTAACCATGCTGGATCATCTGCGCAGTGAAGGTTTCAATCGTCTGAGCATTGGTGTTCAGGATTTCAATAAAGAAGTTCAGCAGCTTGTGAATCGCGAGCAAGATGAAGAATTTATCTTTGCGATGGTCGCACGCGCCAAAGAGCTTGGCTTTCGTTCAACGAACCTTGATCTAATTTACGGCTTACCGAAGCAAACGAAGGTGTCCTTTGCTAAAACACTTGAGCAAGTGTTAGAAATGCAGCCGGGTCGTTTATCTGTGTTTAACTACGCGCATATGCCTCAGCTATTTGCTGCGCAGCGTAAGATTAAAGACGAGGATTTGCCGAAAGCTGAAGAGAAGATGGCGATTCTGCAAGACACGATCGCGACACTTACGGGAGCTGGCTACCAATTCATCGGTATGGACCACTTTGCGATGCCAGATGATGAGCTTGCCATCGCCCAGCGTGAAGGTATTTTGCACCGCAACTTCCAAGGCTACACCACGCAAGGTGAGTGTGATTTGGTCGGCTTTGGTGTTTCTGCGATTTCCATGATTGGTGATGCGTACGCGCAAAACCAAAAAGAGTTGAAGAAGTACTATGCTCAAGTGAATGACTTGCGTCATGCACTCTGGAAAGGGGTTTCTTTAGACTCAGATGATTTGCTACGCCGTGAGGTGATTAAGCAGCTTATCTGTAACTTTAAACTGGATAAGAAAGCGATTGAGTCTGAGTTTGCAGTGAAGTTCGAACAGTACTTCAAAGAAGATCTACAGCTTCTACAAACTTTCGTTGATGACAAGTTGGTAGAAGTGGATGAGCGTGAAATTCAGGTGACACTTCGTGGTCGCTTATTGATTCGTAATATCTGTATGTGCTTCGACAAGTACCTACGAGCGAAAGCGCGTCAGCAGCAATTCTCTCGCGTTATCTAAGCTCTCAATAGATTTCGGATATAAAAAAATGCCAGCAAATGCTGGCATTTTTTATGTCCTTCGCGGCAATTAAACGCGATCTTTCACTTTTTCTTTCAGTTCAGTTTTTTCTGCATCTGATAGGAACGCGATGTCTAGACCGTTGATTTGCGCTTGGCGAATTTGCTCTTTAGTCAGACCTGCTGCTGGTGCTGCCACTTCGTATTCGTATGGCAGTTCAATACCTTCAACTGCTGGGTCGTCCGTGTTCAGACACGCCAGCACACCGTGCTCTAGGAATTGCTTAAGCGGGTGGTTAGCTAGCGATTCAACCGTACTCGTTTGGAAATTTGACGTCAGGCAAGATTCAATACCAATGCGGTTTTCTGCTAGGTAATCCATTAGCTTAGGATCGTGAATCGCTTTTACACCATGACCGATACGAGTTGCACCTAACTCTTGAATTGCTTGCCACATGCTTTCTGCACCCGCCGCTTCACCCGCGTGAACAGTAACACTTAGGCCTGCATCACGGACTTGCTTGAAGTGAGAGACAAAACGGTCACCTGGTTGGCCAAGCTCATCACCTGCTAGGTCCACGGCTACGATGTGATCTTTTTGGCTCAGGATACCATCCAGCTCTTGCTGACAAGCATCAGTACCAAATGTACGGCTCATAATGCCAATCAGGTTCGCCTTGACACCGAAATCACGCATACCCGCTTGCACACCATCAACGACTGCTTCCACAACGCCTGCCACTGGCAGTTTGTGTTTCATCGCCATGTAGTATGGTGAGAAGCGAAGTTCAGTGTAGTCGATTTGTGCGTTTAGAGCGTCTTCTACGTTTTCATAAGCGACACGACGACATGCGTCTAGATCGCCTAATACTGCCACACCCCAGTCAAGCTTAGAAAGGAAGGCTACAAGAGATGGCTCAGCTTCAACAATTTGAACGTGTGGAGTAAGAGACTCAATATCATAAGCTGGTAGCGCAATACCAAACTGCTGACCAAGCTCAAGAATAGTCTTAGTGCGAATGTTACCGTCAAGGTGACGGTGCAAATCAGTCAGGGGAAGATTCTTAGTTATCATTATGTCGATCCGGGTTGTATGTTGTGAACAGGAACTCAGCCCAAACATTATCGATGACAATACATGGGGAAGATTTGCAGTTAAGTATAAATAACAGTTAGGTAGATTGTCAGTAGATGATGACTAGGAAATCAACGATTTCAGCTCTTTTCTACTTCATGTTAACCAAATGTGTTGGCCAGTCTTCCAGCGGTAATGGGCGGCTATAGTAAAAACCTTGTACTTGGTTACAACCTAATGCGCTAAGCAGCTTTGCCTGCGTGGCTGTCTCTACGCCTTCTGCAACGACATTGGTTTTCATGCCTTTGGTGATGTTCACTATCGCGGCAACAACAGAGCTGTCGAGGTCTTCTTCAGTGAGTCGGTTGATAAAGGTGCGATCTATCTTCAAGCATGTAAATGGTAGCGCATGAAGGTACGCTAAAGATGAGTAACCAGTACCAAAATCATCAATGGCAATCCCTAATCCCATTTGACGCAGTTTGATCAGGTTATCCAATGTTGTTGGTGCACTATCAATGATACGAGACTCAGTAATTTCTAATGTGACATTATTGGCTGGCAATTGAGTCGTTTTCAGGACGCTGCTGACGGTGTCGACAAAGTCAGGACAAGAGAGTTGGTTTACTGAGACATTCACATGCAATTGGAAGTTCTCAGGCCACTGTTTTTTGTCGATGGCTTTACGTGTGTCACGGCATGCTTGGAAGAGTATTTGTTGCCCTATTGCTTTGATCATGCTGCTTTCTTCTGCGATTGGGATGAAATCTAATGGAGAAACCATTCCTGATTCACTGTGCCAACGAGCTAAAGCTTCTGCGCCACAAATGTTGCCGCTTGCCAGATCGACGATAGGTTGATAGTAGGGCACGAATTCACGATTATCGATGCCCGTCTGAATCTTGGCCTGCATTTGAGTGCGGAACTTTGAGGCGCTGGCCATTTCTGGGCTGTAGTGACAAACGCTAGCTAGCGAATCTTGCTTCGCATAGCTTAAGGCGATGCTTGCGTTGCGTAGCCACAGTGACATCGATTGCTCTGATTTTGTTCTGACTACCCCTATCGAAACCTTGATTACTACTGTTTCACCATCGAGTATGAAAGGCGCAGCAAGCAATTGCTGTAAGCGTCTTTCCATTAAACGAATATCACCGTCGCTGTGCATGTTTGGCATAAAGACCGCAAACTCATCACCACCAATACGAGCTAGCGTCGCTTCTTCTTTCAACTGTTGCTTAAGGCGCTCAGCAACATGGATCAGGAGCTGATCACCATTGTGATGGCCGACACTGTCGTTGATATCCCTAAATTTGTTGATCCCAATGAGATATAAACTGCCTTGCTCTGCATGTGAGTTGTTTTCACTGACTTCAATGAGTCCTTGGCGGCTGTAGAGGCGGGTTAATGAGTCGAATTCGAGCTGCTCTCGCAACGCTTTGAATGACGCTTTTAGATTACTGGCCATTTCATTAAAGGCTTGTACAAGGATGGTGGTTTCGTAGACATAGCCAGGGCGAGGCATCGTACTGTCCCAATCCCCTTTAGCCAGATGCTGCGCTGCTGTTGCGGTAGCATTGATAGGACGAGTGACGCGATTGAAGATCAGTAGACTGACAACGATGCCAAATAGACTCACTAAAAAGCCAACCATCCAGCTCCTTTGTTGGCTCTTGGGCAAGGTGCCGAGTAATTCACTCTCAGAGATGGAGGTGCCGATAAACCAAGTTAAGCCATTGCTGTCATGATAAGGCGTGATACGACTAAAAGTGCGCTGACCATTAAAGTCGAATTCGAACGTATAGGGTTTATCAGTGTAATTCAACACCTGTCCGCTAACTCGAGCAGCACTCATTTTTATGATTGGGTCGGCACTCTCTGATGCAAGCAAACGCTGGCCCTTATCGGAGAACTTAGTACCCCATGAAATCACACTGCCTTGTCCTGAGTGAGCAACTAAACGATGCTGTTGGTCCATGATATAGACGGAAGCATTGGTCTCTTGCTTTAACTCTTGTAAGAACTGATTGAAAGTGTTGATGCGTATATCTGTGACCAAGACGCCAGCAAATGTACCCATTTCGTAAACCGGTGTCATCGCAGAAAGAGTGATGTCTTGACGCTCATCAGCATTGGCATAAATCGATGACCAATGGGCTTTATGGTCTTGTGCTACGGGTTGATACCAAGGGCGAGTTCTTGGGTCATAAGGGGCGATGATAGTACGAATATCATCACTGACTTCTTCACTACCATAAATCACCAAACTGCCTTTGGTTCGGTAGTCTTGCACCATCAGGGTATATGCATCGGCTGACTCGCGGCGAAAACCGGTAAAGTCACCCGTTTCTGAGCCAAAAGCGATCACATCAAGTTGCGGTATCGAGTGGTACAGATCTTTAAATGCGCTGAGCAAATAGGATTGAATGTCTTTCGTGTCATTCGGGTGGTAAAGGTTGTGATAACTGACGTTGTGGCCGAGTGCAGCGACGGCGGTAAAAGGTTTGCGTAAGTAATCATTCAAATGGTCGTGAACACTTTCTGTGAGTACAGAAAGTTGTTTATCACTGATGTCGGTAACAACTTCTTCGTAGCTCTGCTTTTGGACGTAAACAATCACACCGATAGCCAGCAAAAAAATCATCACAAAGGGGATGAGAACAGCAGTACGTAGTGTAATTTGAGTCGTCGCGTTAGACATTGCCTAGTCACAAAAGGGATGGTGTGCCGTAATTGTACTGACATTTAGGTTATCAAGCGAGATGAAAAATTTGCGCTTGATAACCATGCTCTAACGTCGTGACCGCTCGAAATCAGTACAGCTCTTTTAACTTTCTGGTTAAGGTATTGCGTCCCCAACCTAGTACTTTAGCGGCATCTTGCTTGTGACCTTTAGTATGTTCTAACGCAGCTTCCAATAAAATGCGTTCAAATTCTGGTAAAGCGAAGGAAAGTAGTTCTTTATCCCCAGCTTCTAACGCATGGCGTGCCCAGTCCGCTAATTGTTTTTGCCAACTGCCACTGCTTGTCTCGGTGATGATTTTTTTCTCTTCCAATAATTCTGCTGGCAGATCGCTTGGTAGCACTTCACTACCACTTGCCATTACGGTTAACCAACGACAAATGTTTTCTAATTGGCGCACGTTACCCGGCCAATCAAGACGATTAAGAATGTCGACAGAAGAAGGGTGCAAGGCTTTGGTTTCGACACCGAGCTCATCAGCCGCACGAACCAAGAAGTGTTGCGTTAACTTTTCGATGTCTTGTTTACGCTCTCTTAGCGCGGGGATTTGAACTCGAATAACGTTCAAGCGGTGGAATAAATCCTCACGGAAATCGCCTTCGTGGACCAATTTTTCTAGGTTTTGGTGGGTAGCGGCGACAATACGAACGTCGACTTGAATGGGTGAGTGGCCACCCACTCGATAAAACTGACCGTCGGCTAAAACACGTAATAAGCGAGTTTGAATATCTAATGGCATATCACCAATTTCATCCAAAAACAGCGTACCACCATTGGCTTGCTCAAAGCGACCTTGGCGAACACTGTTTGCGCCAGTAAATGCGCCTTTTTCATGGCCGAACAATTCCGACTCAATTAAGTCTTTTGGAATCGCGGCCATATTGAGAGCAATAAAAGGTTTGTTGGCGCGCGGACTATGGCGGTGCAGAGCATGAGCTACCAGTTCTTTACCTGTACCTGATTCGCCGTTGATCAAAACGGAAATGGAAGAGCGAGATAGGCGACCGATGGCGCGAAACACTTCCTGCATCGCCGGTGCTTCACCGATGATTTCTGGTGTGTCGGTTGGAATCTCTTCTGGGAGTAATTGCTCACGTTTGTTTTCTTGGCTGTGGGCTATTGCACGTTCAACCAGAGTGAGGGTTTCATCAATATCAAATGGTTTTGGCAGATATTCGAATGCGCCTTTTTGGTAAGCATTTACAGCGGCGTCTAAATCCGAATGTGCCGTCATGATGATGACAGGTAGATCAGGATAGTCATGCTGAACTTGCTTTAGTAGCTCTAGTCCGTCGATACCCGGCATACGGATATCCGAAACCAACACGTCTGGTACTTCGCGCTCTAGCGCCATCAGTACACTTTCCCCGTCCGCGTAGGTTTCGCATTTAATGTTGGCTGATGAGAGTGTTTTCTCCATCACCCAGCGAATCGAACTGTCGTCATCGACGACCCAAACATATCCTTTACTCATGTATAAATCCTTGCAGCGAAAGCCTAAAAACTGACGAATACCAAAACCATTTAGCGTGGTCAGATTGGCAAATAAATCGTAAAAGTGGTGTGACCTGGCCAGCTTTCGACATCAATCTTGCCGTTGTGCTGGTCGATCAGGTTTTGTGAGATAGACAGTCCGAGCCCTGTTCCACCTTCACGGCCACTGACCATGGGATAGAACAACGTATCTTGTAATTCTGGTGGGATACCCGGACCGTTATCGGTGATTTCTATGCGAGCAGCGAGCTTGCAGCGTTGGCCGTGAATATTGGCTTGGTGCACCGTTCTGGTGCGTATGGTGATTTTACCGTGTTCTTGGTGAGACAGTATTTGTGCGGCATTACTAACAATATTGAGCATCGCTTGCTCAATTTGGTCTGCATCCATTAGCAACTCTGGCAAGCTTGGATCGTAATCGCGTTCAACTACCACCGAATGCTGAGATTCCAGCTCAACCAATTGGCGTACCTTCTCCAACACTTGGTGAAGGTTCTCTTGCGTTTTCTTGCCTGGTTTTTGTGGCCCTAGCAAGCGATCGACTAATGCTCTCAAGCGATCGGCTTGTTCAATAATGATATGCGTATATTCGGTCAGAGACGGATCGGGCAGCATTTTCTCCAATAGCTGTGCCGCGCCGCGTAGACCGCCCAGTGGATTCTTGATCTCATGTGCTAAGCCTCGCACCAACAACTTAGCCGCTTGTTGTTGAGCGTGTTGATTAAGCTCTTGAGTGAGTCGGCGTTGTTGATCTATCTTGCGCATCTCAACCAACAGCATTAATTGTTTTTGCCATGTGATTGGGCTGACGGTGACCTCTAACATTAAAGGCCGGCCATCGACAACAAAGGTAACGTCGCTGTCGGTAATACTTTGACCGCTTTGTAGTGGCTGGGTCAGTAAAGCCAGATCCAAAGACGCATGTTGAATCAATTGAGACAGTGATTGCTCGACAATGCGCTTAGCGCTTTGTGAAAACAGCAACTCAGCCGAAGGGTTGGCATAACGTACCGCCAATCCATCATCGAGAATCAACGTCGCTGTCACCATGTTATTGAGGATGGCACTGGAGAGACTAGTATCCACATTACGTCCTTGTTTGCGTTGTGATTGTGCGCTGCACTATATTGGTGCAATAGAACGTAAGTATGGCGAATAAATCTCAGAAGAAAAAGTGAAAAGCAGCGCGAGCGTGCGTTTTTTCTCACTTAATATTCTACTTTGCCCCTTTAATGGTCGGCTTGATACTCGCTCTATGTAAATGCACCGTTATAGGGCTAGTAGATGCAATAAGCTTGCCGCTTCTTTTCGCTTGTACCGCAAGGGTGTGAGTACCACGGTCAATGTTGCTGAGTTGCCAAGTGAGGCGGCTTTGAGGGGCTCCATAAGGCTTGCCATCAAGGATGAGTTGCAGTTGCTCTCCAATCCCTAGTTTGCGGTTGGCATCCAGTTGGATGTTGATTAACCCATTGTTACTTCTTATGGTTTCGTCATGTTGAGGTGTGAGCATGGATAGGGAAAGCGGCACAGGTTTTTCGGTTTTTGCTTTCGGTGTATCAGCAGTCTCTTTTGGTACGCTGGCTGGAGGTGTTAAAGACTCCGTACTTTGTACCCGGGGAGCAGGTGCACTAGCCTCTAGGTTGGGAAGTGAAATGGTTTTTGCACCTTGATTGGGGGTGTCACTAAAGTGGATGACCCCGTCCTTATCTACCCAAGTGTAAGCGACTTGGGCACCAGCGGTCGACGCCATCAGCAAGGTACTGAGCGCGTACAGGGTTGGTAAAAGCTGAACTTTCATTGCTCACCTTCTTTTGATCGATGATTTCACGTTTCGGTTGCCTAGAACCTTGATCCATAAAGATAAAAGATTCAGGCGTATTTTTGTTATCTCTCCATGTTAAACGGGCAACTTAGTTGAGCGTATACAAAAAAGGCCCGCCTGCGAGGCGAGCCTAATATTTTGTAACTGTGTTTACATTTTACACAGCTTAGACCTTATACAGAGTAGTAAAGTTCGAACTCAAGTGGGTGAGTTGTCATGTTTACTTTCTCAACATCTTGCGCTTTTAGGCTGATGTAAGAATCGATGAAGTCATCAGAGAATACGCCGCCAGCTGTTAGGAACTCACGGTCTGCATCTAGTTCTTCTAGAGCGTCTTTTAGTGAGTAAGCCACTGTTGGGATTTCTGCTGCTTCTTCCGCTGGAAGGTCGTACAGGTCTTTATCCATAGCTTCGCCTGGGTGGATCTTGTTCTTAATACCGTCAAGACCAGCCATTAGCATTGCTGCGAAACATAGGTATGGGTTTGCTGCTGGGTCACCAAAGCGAACTTCAATACGACGAGCTTTAGGGCTTGGTACCACTGGGATACGGATAGAAGCAGAACGGTTACGCGCTGAGTAAGCTAGCATAACTGGTGCTTCGAAGCCTGGTACAAGACGCTTGTACGAGTTCGTTGATGGGTTAGCGAATGCGTTGATTGCACGAGCGTGTTTGATGATACCGCCAATGTAGTAAAGCGCCATTTCAGATAGGCCGCCGTACTTATCACCAGCAAATAGGTTAACGCCATCTTTTGCTAGAGATTGGTGAACGTGCATACCAGAACCGTTGTCACCAACTAGTGGCTTAGGCATGAATGTCGCTGTCTTACCAAATGCGTGTGCAACGTTGTGTACAACGTACTTGTAGATTTGGATTTCGTCTGCTTTTGTTGTTAGCGTGTTGAAGCGAGTTGCGATTTCGTTTTGACCCGCAGTTGCTACTTCGTGGTGGTGCGCTTCAACAACTAGGCCCATCTCTTCCATTACTAGACACATTGCAGAACGGATGTCTTGAGATGAATCCACAGGAGCTACTGGGAAGTAACCACCTTTAACGCCTGGACGGTGACCTTTGTTACCTTCTTCGTAATCAGAACCTGTGTTCCATGCTGCTTCTACGTCATCAATCTTGAAGAAAGAACCAGACATGTCAGTTGCGAACTTAACGTCGTCAAATAGGAAAAACTCTGGCTCAGGACCGATAAGTACTGTGTCAGCAACGCCTGTAGAGCGCATGAAGTCTTCAGCGCGTTTAGCAATAGAGCGTGGGTCGCGATCGTAGCCTTGCATTGTTGCAGGCTCAAGGATGTCACAACGGATGTTTAGCGTTGCATCTTCAGTGAATGGGTCAAGCACTGCAGAAGATGCATCTGGCATCATAACCATGTCTGATTCGTTAATGCCTTTCCAGCCAGCAACTGATGAACCATCGAACATTTTACCTTCTTCGAAGAAGTCTGTGTCGATCTGGTGAGCAGGGATAGAGATGTGCTGCTCTTTACCTTTTGTATCAGTGAAGCGTAGGTCAACAAACTTAACTTCGTTCTCTTGGATCAGTGATAAAACGTTTTCTACTGACATCGTGGATAACCTCCAGTGTTAATAAAGCGGTAAAGCTCGATTTATGAAATCTTGATTAAATCCAGCATTGATTAATCTGTTTGACATTTTATTAATCGATGCTGGTTTCTCTAAAGCCAAAACCGTGCCAAAAAAAATATTCCATTAATTTCAAGGGATTATGTTTTCAGATCCTAGTTTGGTGCAAACGATTGCACCAAAATGATCTGACTTTGCACTAAAATGGTGCGCATTTAAATTATTGCACCACAATGTGACAAACACGTTGCTTATTTAGTCCAGTTTTTGAGCGAGAGTCAATTTGTATTACGCAACGATTGGAATAAAATTGCGTTGAATCAATTCGCTTTAATAAGGAAAGTGGGCATTAAGCGTAAATTTCGCAGAAAAGCTCGGGAGTAGATCACATATTTCTATGCTTTTTGCTAAAATCTGGTACATTATGGCCGTTTTTTTAATCAGCAAATGTCACCAGAGAGCACCCGTTCTCAGCGTGGGGGCATTTCATCTATCTAAGTGAATCAAATCCATGGCTACTCCACAGATTGATAAATTAAGAAATATCGCGATCATCGCGCACGTTGACCACGGTAAAACAACACTGGTTGATAAACTACTGCAACAATCAGGTACTCTAGAGTCTCGCGGCGAAGCTGAAGAGCGAGTCATGGACTCAAACGACATCGAAAAAGAACGTGGTATTACCATTCTTGCTAAAAACACAGCAATTAACTGGAATGATTACCGCATCAACATCGTAGATACTCCAGGACACGCGGACTTCGGTGGTGAAGTAGAACGTATTATGTCGATGGTAGACTCAGTACTACTTATCGTTGACGCTGTTGATGGCCCGATGCCTCAAACGCGTTTCGTAACACAAAAAGCATTTGCACACGGCCTTAAGCCAATCGTTGTAATCAACAAGATTGACCGCCCAGGTGCTCGTCCTGATTGGGTTATGGACCAAGTATTCGACCTATTCGACAACCTAGGTGCAACTGACGAACAGCTAGACTTTAAAGTTGTTTACGCTTCAGCACTAAACGGTTGGGCTACTCTAGAAGAGGGCGAAACTGGTGAAAACATGGAACCGCTATTCCAAACTATCGTTGATGAAGTAGCCGCTCCAGAAGTTGACCTAGACGGTCCACTACAGATGCAAGTTTCTCAGCTAGACTACAGCTCTTACGTTGGTGTTATCGGTGTTGCTCGTGTAACTCGTGGTAGCGTTAAGCCAAACCAACAAGTAACAGTTATCGGTGCTGACGGTAAAACGCGCAACGGTAAAGTGGGTACGGTAATGGGTTACCTTGGTCTAGAGCGTCACGAAGTTGAGCAAGCGAACGCTGGTGATATCATTGCAATCACTGGTCTTGGTGAGCTGAAAATCTCTGACACTATTTGTGCTCAAAACCAAGTTGAAGCGCTACCAGCACTTTCTGTTGATGAACCAACAGTAACGATGACGTTCCAAGTAAACACGTCTCCATTCGCGGGTAAAGAAGGTAAATTCGTAACTTCACGTAACATCCTCGAGCGTCTAGAGAAAGAATTGGTACACAACGTAGCACTGCGCGTTGAGCAAACAGACGATCCAGACAAATTCCGCGTTTCAGGCCGTGGTGAACTTCACCTATCTATCCTGATCGAAAACATGCGTCGCGAAGGCTTTGAGCTTGCTGTATCTCGTCCAGAAGTAATCATCAAAGAAGAAGATGGTCAGCTAATGGAACCGTTTGAAACAGTAACGATTGATGTTCTTGAAGAGCACCAAGGCGGCATCATGGAAAACATCGGCCTACGTAAAGGTGAGCTGAAAGACATGGCACCAGACGGTAAAGGCCGTGTGCGCATGGACTTCGATATGCCTTCTCGTGGCTTGATCGGTTTCCAAACTGAATTCATGACGCTAACGTCAGGTTCTGGTCTTCTTTACCATACGTTTGATCACTACGGTCCACACAAAGGCGGTAACATCGGTCAGCGTATCAACGGCGTACTAATCGCTAACGCAATGGGTAAAGCACTGACTAACGCACTGTTTAACCTTCAAGAACGTGGTCGCCTATTTATCGGTCACGGTGTAGAAGTTTACGAAGGCATGGTTATCGGTATTCATAGCCGCGATAACGACCTAACAGTAAACGCTCTGAAAGGTAAGCAGCTAACCAACGTTCGTGCATCTGGTACTGATGACGCTCAGGTTCTAACTCCACCAATCAAGCACACTCTTGAGCAAGCTCTAGAGTTTATTGATGAAGATGAACTAGTAGAAGTAACGCCAGAAAGCATCCGTATCCGTAAGAAATTCCTAACAGAAAGCGACCGTAAACGCGCTTCTCGTGCAGGTAAATAATCTGTTTTAACGGATTCGATTAAGAAGAAACCCCGAGTTATGCTCGGGGTTTTTTGTATCTGAAGGGAAAAGAGTACATGAGGCCAATTGTGATTACGGGTGGCCCAGGCGCCGGCAAAACGACCTTGTTGAATGCGCTCGGTCATTTAGGGTATGCGACGTTTGCTGAAGGCTCACGTATTTTGATAGAGCAACAAAGCCAGTTAGAAAATGGCATCTTGCCTTGGAGTAACCTGCCCGAGTTTGCCAACTTATGTCTTGAGTTTATGGGTAAGCAAAAGTGTGAGTCGCTGAGTCATCAGGTGGCTTTTATGGATCGCGCGATTCCCGATATTGTGGCTTATCTGCAAGTTGGAGGGCGTCACGTTGAGCAAGCTTTCTTAACGGAGAGTGCTGGGTACCATAGTCAGGTGCTAACTTGTCGACCTGAAGCGTCAATCTATGTTCAAGATGAAGTACGCCCACACAGCTTTGAAGAAGCGCTTCAGATTCATCACGCCCTTGTCGAGACGTATGCTGAGCTGGGTTATGAAGTGGTTGAAGTACCATGGGGAACAATACCAGAAAGGGTCGAGTTTGTTCGAAGAGTCACAGGCTTAGTGGTCGAGAGCACAAACTAAAAGCTCCTCACGAAGAGGAGCTTGTAAAGGCTTACTTTTGATTCAGCTGTTGCAGGAACTTATCTGATTCTGCGATCGCGGCATTCATTTGTTTGATTGCGTATTGGATGTCTTTCTCTAGGCTAGAAAATTCACCTTTTAGAGAGCCAATCGCGCTCGCGTTTAGGTTGTGTTTTAAGTAAAGCGTGTTGTCGCGGAGTGTGTTGAGTACTGGCGTCATCTTGTCTTCAGCACGCTTCATCGCACTGAGCATGGTTTTGTAAGATGCTTTGGTCTCACGCAGCTTTTGTTCACTTGAGCGACGTAGCTTCGCGCTGGTGTACAAGTCTAGTTCGCCCTGCCACTCATCAAACAGCGCATCGGACACGTCTTCAATTGCAGCAATACGATCGCGCACGTCTTGTGCTGCTTTTTCGCTGTCTTCGTATTTATCGTTTATGTTGTTATAGACGCTTTCCAGTTCACCACCATCAAAATTGGTTAAGGCAGAAAGTGCTTCGAGTGCACTGGTAAATTCTTCTTGTGCGTCTTGTTGTGATTCTTTGGCGTCTTCAACGCGATCAACCATGATGTCACGCTTGTGGTATCCCACTTGCTCCATCGTTGAATAATAAGCGGACTGACATCCTGTTAAAGTGAAAATTGATAGTACAATTGCTAATAAATAAGGCATTCTTATGTCCTCGACGCTAATTTATGGGATGAACTATGAACCAGTTATCAGAGAGTTACAAGGTGAGATTGACTAGGCTTGTGCCGGGGAGCGTCGCGTTTTCCAAATATCTTCTCAAACGAATGACGCACGATCGCGTCAACGTCAATGCTGGCTATCTAGCTTATATTACTTTGCTGTCTATTGTGCCGATGTTGACGGTACTTTTGTCGATATTGTCGAAGTTTCCGGTGTTTGAGAATGTGGGTGAAACCTTGCAAGGTTACATCATTGATAACTTTGTCCCAGCTTCTGGTGATGCAGTAAGAACGGCGCTGCAAGAATTCGTTTCGAATACAGGAAAAATGACTGCCGTGGGCGGTGCTTTTCTATTTGTTGCGGCTTTGATGTTGATTTCAAATATCGATAAGAACTTAAACTACATTTGGCGAGTAAAAGACAAACGCCGCCCTGTCTTTTCTTTCTCAATGTATTGGATGGTGTTGACCCTTGGTCCGATTTTGGTCGGCGCAAGTATTGCTGCGACGTCTTACGTGACATCCCTTAAGTTGATTGAGAACGAAACGCTATCGGGCGCTTACAACCTGTTTTTGCGTTGGCTGCCTTTGTTGTTGTCCTTCTTTGCGTTTATGGGGTTGTACTTTTTAGTGCCAAACAAAAAGGTATACCTATCCCATGGTGCAGTTGGCGCTGCTATTGCTGCTGTGCTGTTTGAATTGAGTAAGAAAGGCTTTGCTTTCTACATTACCCAGTTTCCTTCTTATCAGTTGATTTATGGCGCGTTAGCGGCCATTCCAATCTTGTTTGTGTGGGTGTATTTGTGTTGGCTTATTGTTTTGATTGGTGCGGAAGTCACCGCGGCTTTGGGAGAAAGAGAGCACTGGAGTGATGACCTAGAAATGATACACTCGACGGCAGAATTGCAATTAACAGATGAAGGAAGCGAGAGTCGTGATAGCGCTAATCCAACGAGTCAGTGAAGCCGCCGTTCGCGTGGACGGTGAAGTTGTCGGTGAAATCGACCAAGGTCTACTTGTTCTACTTGGTGTAGAGAAGGACGATGATGAAGCAAAAGCAAAACGTTTGATGGAGCGCGTAACCACTTATCGAGTGTTTGAAGACGATGACGGTAAAATGAACCTCAACGTCAAACAAGTGAACGGTAAGGTGTTGGTGGTGTCTCAATTTACGTTACCAGCAGACACCAAAAAAGGCACTCGCGCAGGCTTTTCTCGTGGTGCACACCCTGCGGATGCAGAACGTCTGTATGATTACTTTTCTGATTTGTGTGAGCAAGAGCTACCAACGCAACGTGGCCGCTTTGCTGCTGATATGAAAGTGTCATTAATTAATGACGGCCCGGTGACTTTCTGGCTACAGGTCTAATCTGGTAACTCCAATATCATGGTCTAAGCTTTAAGCCCAAGCGAATTGAATTTGCTTGGGTGTTTTCTCCTAAGGCTTTCATTTGATTTGTACTTTCAAGGATTGATATGTTCAAACTCATAACTCCAAAAACAGAAAATCAGCTCAATAAGTACTATCAATTTCGCTGGCAATTGCTACGTGAACCTTGGCGTATGCCGATAGGATCAGAGCGTGATGAGTACGATGGCATGAGCCATCATCGTATGATTACTGACAGTCGTGGCCGCCCTATGGCAATTGGTCGTTTGTACATTACCCCAGATAATGATGGTCAGATCCGCTACATGGCGGTGAAAAATAACCGTCGTAGCAAAGGCATGGGCTCATTAGTGCTCGTGGCGTTGGAATCTCTGGCGCGTCAAGAAGGCGCGAAGCGTTTGGTGTGTAATGCGCGTGAAGATGCGATTGCCTTCTACGAAAAGAACGGTTTTGAGCGAAGAGGTGAACTGACCGATGAACGTGGACCGGTGCGCCACCAACAGATGGTCAAACACCTTGACCCAATGGCTGATGTACTTCGCCGTCCCGACTGGTGTACCGAGCTACAAGAACGCTGGGAAGCGCAGATCCCAATTGCAGATAAGATGGGGATCAAAATCAATCAATACACGGGTTACCAGTTTGAGTGTAGCGCACAGCTCAATCCAAACTTGAATCCGCATAACACCATGTTTGCAGGCTCTGCCTTTACTCTGGCGACATTGACGGGGTGGGGTATGACGTGGTTGTTGATGAAAGAGCGTGGTTTGCACGGCGATATCGTGTTGGCAGACAGTTCGATTCGCTATCGCCATCCGGTTGAGCAGAATCCTGTGGCGAGTACCTCACTTGATGGTATTAGTGGTGATTTGGACAGGCTTGCGTCAGGACGTAAAGCGCGCATTGTTATTCATGTGGTGATTTACAGTGGTGACGTACCAGCAGTGGACTTTGTTGGTACTTACATGCTGCTACCGAATTACTCTAAGTTACTCAGCTGTTAGTGTTTCTTGTGGCGCGTCTGTGTTTGCAGATGCGCCTTTTTCAGATGTTAGGTCACGGCCTTGCGGCGCAGCGTTAGTTTCTGCCGCGCTTTCTTTAACTGGACCTTTAGTCGAGTTTTCTTGATTAGAGATAAGTTGCTCTTCTGAGTGCACCGTTGCGCGAGGCTCTTCCTCTTCGACCACTTCTTCGCTCAGTTCTTCTTCATGGTGCTCTAAATTAATTGCGTCAATCGTTTTTCTGCTTGTTACTTTCGATGAAGGCTTTTCTGATTCGATTGACTCAGTCTGCTTTGGCTTAATTGCACATTCATTGGTTTCGACGTCGCCACTCAATATGTCACCTTGAACTTTTCCACACACTTCTTTGAGCTGATAAATCACACCGCTCAGTGGGTTATTCGCCATATCAAACTCACCCGATAGGTTACCCGAAATGGCTTTGCCGGAAATGGTCACTGGTTGAAGCTTTACTTCGCCTCGCTGAGCTTGCAGTCGCAATGGGCTGAAAGTGACTGACTTTAGTGAATCGTCCGCTTGCGATTTCAAGGTGGTATCACGCAAGTTGGCTTCGACTTCTCCCGATAAGCT
Source organism: Vibrio sp. Sgm 5 (assembly GCF_026241575.1). Taxonomy (NCBI): domain Bacteria; kingdom Pseudomonadati; phylum Pseudomonadota; class Gammaproteobacteria; order Vibrionales; family Vibrionaceae; genus Vibrio; species Vibrio sp. Sgm 5. Next base: position 157,669 of record NZ_JAPHPY010000003.1, on the reverse strand, counting down.
GTAAGAAAGCATGTTTTGATCGCCCGCCAATCCTTTTAAATCGAGACTTAAGTCAGAGAAGCCATTGACCGCAAGTGCTGTTGGTAAGTATGGGTGAAGTAATTGCAGGGGAATACCATCTGCATTGAGGTTTAGTGCCCATGGTTGACTGGTGGTACTGAGATCGATTTGCCCCAAGCCTTCGATATAGCCTTGCTCTAATGGCGCAAACAAACGTGTTAGCTGCCAGAAGCCATTTTCACTTTGGGTTGCGATCGCAGCATGCGATGAAAGGACTTGATCATAACTGGCATTCACGACGCTTGCATCAAGCTTGCCATTCCAAATACCCCAGTGACCATTGCTGCGTTTTACTTCGAGCTGGTCACCCTCCAAATTCAAGCCAGAAAGCTGCCAGTAAGGTTGTTTGGATAACTGGATTACTTGACTGCGTTCAATCTTTAACTGCTTAACATCGACTTGCTGGAGCTTCTCTGTCGTTGTTTGCCACCAATCGGTTTTATCTCCTGGATGGATTGCCCATTTTAATCCAGTGATGGTGGCGTTGTTAATTTTCCAATGCTCTGGCTCAAACTTACCTGATATCTGAACGGTACCCTGTTGCCAATCTAAGCTTAGTTCTTGCAGTTGAATGGATCCTGGCTTGAATTGAGCATTCAAGCGAGGCTCAACCGCGGTTTGATCTTGGAAACTGACGCTGTCAGCTTGCAGAGATATTTGTGCTGTTGTATTCCACAATAACAATGGGAGAGATGCATCTTCTACCGACAATTCTAAATTCTGCCAATGCCAATCTCCGTATTCCACGTCCGCATTCAGTAGGTCGAGGCTGTTAATGTGACTTATGTTAATCGGTAGAGCATGCCATGGTTTCGCTAACAAGGATTGTAATTGAGTGTTGTTGATTTTGAGCCTGTCAACAGTGACATTCACCAGCGACCAACCTTGTGGATAGTGCTCACCTTGGCCTGAAATCTCACTGCCTCGCCAATTGAACGACGCGCCGTAAAGGGTGCTGTCCTGTGCTTTATAATCGACATCGACCAAAACATTGTTAAAGGTCTCACCATTCCAGTACCACTGCTCGGCAGACAGTTGGATTGCACCGAAAGGAACGAGTTGGTCCTTGCCATTCCATTGTGGATCTTGGGTTTGTAGACTCAAACCATTAATACTGAATGCGTCATCCGCGTAATCGAGGTTTTTTAGCGCCACCTGATGAAATTGGACATTTGTTAATTGAGGGAGAGTCGGCATGCCTTGTTGTAAGCTCAGACCATCAATAAGCAAACTATCGACAACCCACTTTCCATTGTGACGAACATCGGGGTTGAGCCAGACATCAACTTGTTCGATATAAGGCCATTGTTTATCTTTTGATGTGACGCCTTGCAGTTTCAGGTGGTAAGGAAATTCGTATTGGACACTTTCTGCTTGCAAAGGGAGCTCAGTCGACTCTGACAGCAGGTTCCAGGTTTGTTTGGAGTACGAGGTCGTCAGTAAGGCGATAAAAGCAGTTGGTACCGCGATCGCCAATACGAATATAAGAATTAGAATTCGACCTGCTGTTTTCATCCTTACCAAAACCTGTGCGCAAAATAATGGTTAACCCGATGAAGAGATGTCTCTTGAGCAACCTAGATAGGCTTAAGCTTGTATCAATCTGGAGTGGGATTCAATAAAAAGCCCCTCAAAAGAGGGGCTTGACGATTATTTTTGTAGCTAAGTCACGCAGACTTCGTTGATGGTTTAATCCAACTGAGGTCCTGCTGCCACCAAAGATTGGCCTTCAGCATTGTCAGTGTACTTATCAAAGTTGTTGATGAAGCGTTCTGCCAAATCTTTCGCTTTGCTTTCCCATTGAAGTGGATCAACGTAAGTCTCACGTGGGTCAAGGATGCTTGGATCGACACCTGGAAGTGAAGTTGGCACCTCTAGGTTGAAGATAGGAATATGCTTGGTTTTCGCATCTTCAATTGAGCCGTCAAGGATTGCATCGATAATGCCGCGTGTATCTTGGATAGAAATACGCTTGCCGCTGCCGTTCCAACCAGTGTTGACTAGGTAAGCTTCTGCGCCAGCTGCTTCCATGCGTTTAACCAGTACTTCTGCGTACTTAGTTGGGTGTAGGGTTAAGAACGCTGCCCCGAAACATGCCGAGAAGGTTGGTGTTGGTTCAGTGATGCCACGTTCTGTACCGGCTAGTTTAGCGGTAAAGCCAGACAAGAAGTGGTACTTAGTTTGCTCAGGAGTCAGTTTAGAAACCGGAGGTAGTACGCCGAATGCGTCTGCTGATAGGAAGATCACCTTATTCGCGTGACCGCCTTTTGATACTGGCTTAACAATGTTGTCGATGTGATGCAGTGGGTAAGAAACACGAGTGTTCTCTGTCTTAGACCCATCATCAAAGTCGATAGAACCATCACTACGAACTGTAACGTTCTCTAGTAGTGCATCGCGGCGGATTGCGTTGTAGATATCGGGCTCAGCTTCTTTCGATAGCTTGATGGTTTTCGCGTAACAGCCACCTTCGAAGTTGAATACGCCGTCGTCGTCCCAACCGTGCTCATCATCACCAATCAGTGCGCGTTTAGGGTCTGTAGATAGCGTTGTTTTACCTGTGCCAGATAGACCGAAGAAAATTGCTACATCGCCTTCTTCGCCCATGTTTGCACTACAGTGCATTGATGCGATGTCTTTCAGCGGAAGGAAGTAGTTCATCATGGCGAACATGCCTTTCTTCATTTCACCGCCGTACCAAGTACCACCGATCAGTTGCATACGCTCTGTTAGGTTGAACACCGTGAAGTTTTCAGAGTTCAGACCTTGTTCTTCCCACTTGTCGTTCGTGCACTTCGCACCGTTCATTACGACGAAATCAGGTTCAAACGTTGCCAACTCTTCTTCTGTCGGACGGATAAACATGTTTTTCACGAAGTGTGCTTGCCATGCGACTTCTGTAATCACACGAATACTCAAACGAGTGTCTGGGTTTGCACCACAATAACCGTCAATCACAAATAGGCGTTTACCAGAAAGCTGGTTGGTCACGAGCTCTTTTAGATCGTCCCATACTTCTTTGTTGATGGCTTTGTTGTCGTTTTTGACTGCATCAGAAGTCCACCACATGTGCTCTTCTGTGGTTGCATCTTTTACGATGTACTTATCTTTTGGTGAGCGACCAGTGAAGATACCAGTGTCTACGGCAACCGCGCCGAGTTCCGTAACGACACCACGTTCATAACCTGTCAGGTCAGCACGGGTCTCTTCCTCGAATAGCATTTCGTAGCTTGGGTTGCGAACAACCTCTTTAACGTTGTGCAGTCCGTGTTTAGTTAGATCAAGTGTTGCAGCCTTTGTATGTTCCATAACGGTCATAGGTGCTCCTTATAAGGATTTTTGTAGGGATTTTGTAATAATGTTTTAATTTTTATCTGCTCACCATGCTAGCAACGGGGCGGGGAGAAAACAGGGATGTAGCTCAAAAATTATCCATGATTTCAGTAAGGTTTTAGGTAACCCGTCACATATCGGTACGAATAGTTTATCGTGCGCGCAAACCTTTGCGCTAGGCCAAAAGAATTATTAATTACTTAAAATTAAGCGGTTACTTTATTACGTGTGAGGCTAGGTATTACGAGGTTTAGATCACAAAAAGGCCAGCGTGATGCTGGCCTTTTGAAAGGTAAATTACAGGCTTGCTAAGCTATGAAAATTAATGCAGGGTTTTCTTTTCAGGAGCCGCTTGCGCATAGAGTTCGGTAATCTCTGATTCATCAAACGAGTATGACGTGCCACAGTAATCACAATGTAAAGAAACTGATCCTTCTTCGGCCAAAATGTCATTAATTTCAGCACGGTCTACGGTAATGATTGCTGCACCACTGCGCTCACGAGAACAACCACAATGGAATTCGACTGGTTGAGGTTCGTAAAGACGAACGGTGTCTTGGTTATATAGACGGTATAGCAGTTCGTTCGCAGGTAGCGTGAACAGTTCTTCGTTCTTCACTGTGTCTGTCAGTTGCTCTAGGTGATCGAAATCTTCTGGTGCACCAGTGCCGTCTGGCATGATTTGAATCATCATACCTGCAGCGTGTGCTTTACCTTCGTGTTCACCTGTGCGGATCCATAGACGCGTTTTTAGCTGTTCAGAGTTTGCGAAGTAGCCTTCGATAACTTCAGCTAATGTGTCACCTTCTAGGCCAACGACACCTTGGTAACGCTCGCCTTTTTTCGGTTCGATGGTGATCACTAGGTAACCTTTACCCATCATCTCGTGCAGTGTCGCGTTGTCAGCGATATCGCCTTCCCAACGTGCAACGCCGCGGATCTTTTGATCATGATCGCCATTGATGACTGCTAGAGAGACAGGACCGTCACCTTGCAGCTGGATCGTGATTGAGCCTTCGAATTTCAAAGTTGCCGTTAAAAGTGTGGTTGAAACGAGTAGCTCACCCAACAGTTTTTGCAGCGCTGCCGGATATTCCTTGCTGGAGATAATACGTTGGTATGCTTCATCCAATTGTACCAACTCGCCACGAACTGAAAGGTCTTCAAATAGGTAGCGGTGTAAAACATTATTTGCCATGGAGTGCTTTCCTCGTCGGTAATTCCGGCGTTTATTGATGTTTGAACTTAATGATGTCGCGGCGCTGCTTTTTATCTGGGCGGCGTTCCGGACTAGGGTTGTGGGCGTTGAGTTTACGTTGTTTCGCGAACTCTTCGCGTTGATTAACACTGTCTTCAGTTTCGCGGTAGAGCGTTTGAGCGATGGGTGCGCCCATGCGACGATCAGAGATTTTTTCGATGATCACCGTTTTTTCTTCATTACCTTGACGAAGACGAATCTCAGCGCCCAACTCAACGATTTTACTTGGTTTGCTTCGTTGCCCATTATAGTGGACTTTACCGCCATCGACCATATTACGTGCGATAGAGCGGGTTTTATAGAATCTGGCAGCCCACAACCATTTATCTAGCCTTACGGCTTCATTTTCGGAACTCATAGAACTCGATGCTATCTAATCACTGCACTGATAGCGCAATGCTGGTGGATTATTCACCTACAGATGGTGCCAAGGCGTATTTTTTTCAAGGGAGTTGGCAAAAACTGCATAAGAAAAAGGTATGAAATATAAGTTGTGATATAGTTCACTGCTCTTTGTTGAGTAGTAATTTTATTGCAATTTTAGCAAGATAGAGTCGGCTGTCTTTATTTAGATTCAGGCTGACAGACGTAAGAATAAAGGAATCAATTCAGTGAAGCGTTTAGAGCTAAGTGCAGGATTATCAAGCAGCCCGCTACTGGCTCAGATCAAGTCCAACAATCATACCATTCAAGCGAAACTTAGTTTGCTACTTACTTGTCTATTTATAGCAATGACAGGTTGGATACTCGGTAAAGTGGTGTGGTTAGCAATGCCTCAAACTTCTGATGTGACTCAATGGAGACCGTCAGCAAGTGCTGTTGTGTCTGGTAATAAAAAAGACGCGATTGATTTCAATGCCCTCCAAAATGCCAACTTATTCGGAAAGTACACCGAGCAAAAGCCGGTCGTAGTAGAGCAACCTGTCGTGCAAGATGCGCCTAAAACACGCTTAAACCTAACGTTAGTTGGCGCGGTTGCGAGTAGTAACGCAAAAACCAGCTTGGCGGTGATTGCCAACCGAGGCAAACAAGCGACTTATGGCATCGGCGAAGAAATTGATGGAACGCGAGCAGAATTAAAAGCGGTGTTGGTGGACCGAGTTATTATTGACAACCAAGGCCGAGATGAAACCCTTATGCTTGAAGGGATTGAATACAAAAAGCTGTCTGAAACTCGTCAGGCAACTCGACCACAAGCGGCGAAGGCAAACAAACCTTCTGCTGTGGGTGAAAAGTTAGATCAAATTCGAGCGGAAATCGCAAAAGATCCGCAGAGCGTATTTAAGTACATCAACATTTCTCCGGTTAAGAAAGACGGTGGAATTGTCGGCTATCGCGTCTCACCAGGTCGTGATGCGGCTTTGTTTAATGATGTCGGTCTAAAACCTGGTGATATTGCGGTGCAACTAAATGGGATCGATTTAAGTGACCCTTCATCTTCAGTACAACTGATGCAAGTGATGAACGACCCGCAAGAACTGAATTTGACTGTGGACCGTGATGGTCAGCAGTACGACATCTACATCCAATTGTAATACTTAGGCAACCAGCGTAAGTTCAGGGAGACATACGTGAAACATTGGTTTAGCAAAAGTGCTTGGTTACTTGCAGGGACTCTTCTCTGCGCACCGGGTGCGATGGCGAACGATTTTAGTGCTAGCTTCAAAGGCACTGACATTCAAGAATTCATCAACATTGTTGGTCGTAACCTAGAAAAGACCATCATCGTTGACCCGTCAGTACGCGGCAAAATCGACGTACGCAGCTATGACGTTCTTAATGAAGAGCAATACTACAGCTTCTTCCTTAACGTGCTAGAGGTGTATGGCTATGCGGTTGTAGAAATGGACAACGGCGTACTTAAAGTCATTAAAGCAAAAGACTCAAAAACATCTGCCATTCCAGTCTTAGGCGACGGCAGTGCGAAAGGCGATAGTGTCATTACTCGCGTGGTCGCGGTTCGTAACGTATCGGTTCGCGAACTTTCTCCACTGCTGCGTCAGCTGATTGATAACGCAGGTGCCGGTAACGTAGTGCACTATGACCCTGCTAACATCATTTTGATCACAGGTCGTGCCGCGGTCGTAAACCGCCTTGCGGAAATCATTAAACGGGTTGACCAAGCGGGTGATAAAGAAATCGAATTAGTCGAGCTACGCAATGCTTCTGCTGCTGAGATGGTTCGTATCGTTGAGGCCCTGAACAAAACGACGAATCAAAAAAGTACGCCTGAATTCCTTGAACCTAAAATCGTTGCTGATGAGCGTACCAACTCAATCCTGATTTCTGGTGATCCCAAAGTGCGAGCACGCCTTAAGCGATTGATTCGTCAACTTGACGTTGAAATGGCGACGAAAGGTAATAACCGTGTGGTTTACCTCAAGTATGCGAAAGCCGAAGACTTGGTTGACGTATTAAAAGGGGTGTCTGACAACTTACAAGCTGAGAAGCAAGCGGGGCAAAAAGGTGCATCAAGCTCACAACGTGGTGAAGTGGTGATTGCCGCTCACGAAGCGACCAACTCTTTGGTGCTGACAGCGCCGCCAGATATCATGATGGCGCTACAAGACGTGATTTCTCAACTGGATATCCGTCGTGCACAAGTTCTGATTGAAGCATTGATCGTTGAAATGTCTGAAGGCGACGGCATCAACCTTGGCGTTCAATGGGGTAACCTAGAAACAGGTGCAGTTATTCAATACGGCAACTCTGGAGCGTCAATTGGTAGCGTAATGGTTGGTCTTGAAGAAGCAAAAGATCAAACTCGAACTGAATACTACACAAACTCAGATGGTGAACGTACGCCATATGATGTTACTGAATCTGGTGACTACTCAACTCTGGCATCTGCACTTAGCGGTGTAAATGGTGCAGCGATGAGTATTGTTATGGGTGACTGGACTGCGTTGATCAGTGCTGTCTCATCAGATTCAAACTCAAACATTCTATCATCCCCAAGCATTACAGTGATGGATAACGGTGAAGCGTCATTTATCGTTGGTGAAGAAGTGCCTGTGATTACAGGCTCGACAGCCGGGTCGAATAACGACAACCCATTCCAAACGGTTGAGCGTAAAGAAGTCGGTATCAAACTGAAAGTGGTGCCTCAAATCAACGAAGGCGATTCAGTGCAACTGACTATTGAGCAGGAAGTGTCAAACGTTCTGGGTGCGAGTGGTGCGGTGGACGTACGTTTCGCGAAGCGTCAGTTGAATACCTCTGTGATTATTCAAGATGGTCAGATGTTAGTTCTGGGTGGTTTGGTTGATGAGCGTGCGTTAGAAAGTGAATCGAAAGTGCCGCTACTGGGTGATATTCCAGTAATTGGTCAATTATTCAAATCGACTAGCACGCAAACAGAAAAACGTAACTTGATGGTGTTTATCAAGCCAACCATCATCCGCGATGGTATGACGGCTGATGGTATCACTCAGCGTAAGTACAACTTCATTCGTGCAGAGCAGCTTTATAAAGCGCAGGAAGGCTTGAAACTGATGGATGACTCTAAGATTCCAGTCATGCCTGAATTTGGTGAAGATCGTAAACACCCTGCTGAAATTCAAGCGTTCATCGATCAGATGGTAAAGAATAATGGTTGATATGTTAGACACAGCGCCAAGTATGCGCCGTCTGCCATTCAGTTTTGCCAACCGCTTTAAACTGGTATTGGAGACGGAGCACCCTGAGCGCCCTCCAATCCTGTATTACGTCGAGCCGCTCAACCCTGCGGCTTTGGTTGAAGTACGCCGTGTACTGAAACAAAACTTCATTCCTCAACCGATGGACAAGGAAGCGTTCGATAAAAAGCTAACTGAAGCTTACCAGCGCGACTCTTCTGAAGCCCGTCAGTTGATGGAAGACATTGGCGCAGACAGTGACGACTTTTTCTCATTGGCAGAAGAGCTGCCGCATGATGAGGACTTGCTAGAGTCTGAAGATGATGCGCCGATCATCAAATTGATCAATGCCATGCTCGGTGAAGCGATCAAAGAAGGGGCATCGGATATTCATATCGAAACGTTCGAGAAAACCCTGTCAATTCGTTTCCGTGTCGATGGTGTATTGCGTGAAGTCTTAACCCCAAGCCGTAAACTCGCGCCTTTGCTGGTTTCTCGTGTGAAGGTAATGGCAAAACTAGATATCGCAGAAAAACGTGTTCCTCAAGATGGTCGTATTTCTCTGCGTATCGGTGGTCGAGCAGTAGACGTTCGTGTTTCTACCATGCCTTCATCGCATGGTGAGCGTGTGGTAATGCGTCTATTGGACAAAAACGCAACGCGTCTAGATTTACACAGTTTGGGTATGACGCCATCGGTGCACGATAACTTTGGTCGCTTGATTCAACGTCCACACGGTATCATCTTGGTGACCGGTCCGACAGGTTCGGGTAAATCAACGACCTTGTACGCGGGCTTGCAAGAGATCAACAGCAACGAACGTAATATTCTGACGGTAGAAGACCCAATCGAATTCGATATCGATGGTATCGGCCAGACGCAGGTTAACCCGAAAGTCGACATGACGTTTGCGCGCGGCTTACGTGCCATTCTTCGTCAGGACCCGGACGTGGTGATGGTCGGTGAGATCCGTGACTTAGAGACTGCACAGATTGCAGTGCAAGCGTCTCTGACTGGTCACTTGGTAATGTCGACGCTGCACACCAATACGGCAGTGGGTGCTATTACGCGTCTACGCGATATGGGCATCGAACCTTTCCTCATTTCATCTTCATTGCTTGGTGTGCTTGCTCAACGTCTGGTTCGTACCTTGTGTTCGGACTGTAAAGAGCCTTATGAAGCTGATAAAGAACAGAAAAAACTGTTTGGTTTAGAAGAGCATGAATCTCTGGTTTTACATCGTGCGACAGGATGTGAAGTCTGCAATCAGAAGGGCTATCGTGGTCGTACTGGTATTCATGAACTTCTGATGGTGGATGAGCAAGTTCAGGAGTTAATTCACAGCGAAGCGGGTGAACAAGAAATTGAAAAAGCCGTCCGTCAGCATACACCAAGTATTCGTAGCGATGGCCTAAGCAAAGTGAGCCGCGGCATTACCTCACTTGAAGAAGTCATGCGAGTGACCAAGGAAGCGTAATGGCAGCATTTGAATACAAAGCGCTGGATGCGAAAGGCAAGCAGAAGAAAGGTACAATTGAAGGGGATAACGCTCGTCAGGTGCGCCAACGCCTAAAAGAACAGGGCATGATTCCTGTCGAGGTAATGGAAGCTAAAGCAAAAGCGGCTAAGTCTTCAGGCGGGTCAGTCGGATTCAAGCGTGGTATCAAAACCGCAGAACTTGCACTGATCACACGCCAACTTTCAACACTCGTTCAATCGGGTATGCCATTAGAAGAGTGTTTGAAAGCGGTATCAGAACAAGCAGAAAAGCCGCGTATTCGTACTATGATTGCCGCCGTGCGTTCAAAAGTCACGGAAGGTTACCCTCTGGCAGATAGCCTGGGGGATTACCCGCATGTTTTCGACGAACTTTACCTTTCAATGGTTGCCGCGGGTGAAAAATCCGGTCACTTGGACACGGTGTTAGAGCGCTTGGCTGACTACGTAGAAAACCGTCAGAAAATGCGTTCTAAATTGCTGCAAGCCATGATTTACCCGGTGGTATTGGTGGTGTTTGCCGTTGGTATCGTCTCTCTGTTGCTCTCTTCTGTTGTTCCGAAGATCATCGAACCTATCATTCAGATGGGACAAGAGTTACCTCAATCAACGCAATTTCTTTTGTCTGCGAGTGAGTTTGTCCAAGAGTGGGGTCTGATCATCTTTATCGTGGTGGTGGTGCTCTTTTACGGGCTTAAACTGGCACTACAAAAACCGAACTTTCGTTTAGCGTGGGATAGAAAAATCCTTAGCCTACCGCTGATTGGTAAGATTTCTCGTGGCTTAAATACGTCGCGATTTGCGCGTACGCTATCGATTTGTACATCCAGTGCTATTCCGATTTTGGAAGGCATGCGAGTCGCGGTTGATGTTATGTCCAATCGTTACGTGAAACAGCAAGTTTTGGTCGCGGCAGATAACGTAAGAGAAGGTGCAAGCTTACGTAAAGCATTGGATCAAACTCGTTTGTTTCCACCAATGATGCTGCACATGATTTCTAGTGGTGAGCAGAGTGGTGAGCTTGAGAGTATGTTGACTCGTGCTGCGGATAACCAAGATCAAAACTTTGAATCTACGGTCAACATTGCACTTGGCATTTTCACTCCAGTATTGATTGCATTGATGGCAGGCTTGGTACTTTTCATCGTAATGGCGACATTGATGCCAATGTTGGAAATGAATAACTTAATGAGTGGATAAAATTCGAGTTAAGCTGTGTCTACTGATGATATAGCTTGAATCTAACTTTCGGAGATAATAATGAAATTTAAGCGTAGTAAACAACAAGGCTTTACACTTTTAGAAGTGATGGTTGTTGTGGTTATCCTAGGTATTTTGGCGAGTGTTGTTGTTCCTAACTTACTTGGTAACAAAGAAAAAGCAGACCAACAAAAAGCGATCACCGATATTGTTGCATTAGAAAATGCACTGGATATGTACAAGTTGGATAACAGCGTTTACCCAACAACAGACCAAGGTCTTGATGCGTTAGTAAACAAACCATCGAACCCAGAACCACGCAACTACCGCGATGGTGGCTACATTAAGCGTTTACCGTCTGATCCATGGGGCAATGAGTACCAATACCTAAGCCCTGGTGACAACGGTACGATTGATATCTTTACTCTAGGTGCAGATGGACAAGAGGGCGGTGAAGGCCCTGCGTCGGATATCGGCAACTGGAACATACAAGATTTCCAATAAGATAAAGTTCAAACCAGCACTAATGAAGCAAATGCAAAAACATCGTGGTTTTACATTAATAGAAATTCTATTGGTGTTGGTTTTGTTATCTCTTACCGCAGTCGCCGTAATAGCGACCCTGCCTACCAGTCAGAAAGATCTTTCCAAACAATATGCTCAAAGCTTTTTCCAGCGCTTACAGCTACTGAATGAAGAAGCTGTATTGAGCGGCAAAGACTTTGGTTTACGTGTTGATGATGTGAAATCCACTTACGTCTTGCTCAGCTTGACTCAAGATGGATGGCAACCATTGGAATTGAAACAGATTCCTAGTGAGACCAAATTGGAAGGCGATATTTCGCTGCAATTGGATCTTGGTGGTGGCGCATGGGACGATGACGACCGACTATTTGAACCTGGTTCTTTGTTTGATGAGGACATGTTTGCGGAAGAAGATGACAAAGAGAAAAAGAAAGTGAAGCCACCTCAAGTATTCATTTTCTCTAGTGCGGAAGTCACGCCATTTAGTTTGTCTTTCTTTCCTGAAGATGGCGACGCATTTAACGATGGTTGGCGCATTATTGGCAAAGAAACCGGCGAAATCTTGTTACTAGAGCCTGGTGAAGAATTGGAAGACGACAACAATGCGACATTCTAAGCAAAGCCGTATCGGTTCTTCTTCGCTTCATACTAGAGGCATGACGTTGTTGGAAGTGTTGGTCGCATTGGCGATTTTTGCGACGGCGGCAATCAGTGTGATTCGCTCGGTGAGTCAACACATTAATACTGTCAGTTATTTAGAAGAAAAAATGTTTGCAGCCATGGTTGTGGATAACCAAATGGCCAATGTGATGCTCTCGACTGAAAAACTCAAAGCCAAAAAAGGCACTGAAGAGTTAGCGGGGCGAACTTGGTATTGGAAGGTAACTCCTGTTGCCACCGCGCAGCCATTGCTGAAAGCATTTGATGTCAGTGTCGCAACTGAAAAAGAAGCGAGTCCTGTTGTGACGGTGAGAAGCTATGTTGCGGAGTAATAAGCGATATAAGGCATCAAGTATGAAATCGAATCGAGGTTTTACCTTGATCGAAGTGCTCGTCTCGATTGCTATTTTTGCGAGCTTAAGCGTTGCTGCCTATCAAGTGGTCTCGCAGGTGCAACGCAGTAATGTGTTATCGCAAGAACGTACGCAGCGTTTGAACGAGTTGCAACGTGCAATGGTGATGATGGATAACGATTTCCGCCAAATGGCCATGCGTCAGATGCGAACCAATGGCGAAGAGCCATCAAAGCAGTTGTTGTTTTGGTCGGAATACCTGCTTGATTCGGATGCGAAAGGCGTGATGTTTGCGCGTTTGGGGTGGCACAACCCTCAGCAGCAATTCCCACGTGGTGAAGTCACGAAAGTTGGCTATCGCATTAAAGATGAAGTTCTACAGCGTGTATGGTGGCGTTACCCAGATACACCCGTTGGACAAGAAGGTATTGTGACACCGCTTCTGACTCAGGTCGAAGAATTTGATATGCGTTTCTACGATGGCAAAGCGTGGAAAAAAACATGGGAAAGTAAGCAAGAGTTACCGAAAGCGGTTTCTGTTGTTTTGAAACTCAAAGACTACGGTGAGATCAGCCGCACTTACTTAACCTCTGGAGGCAAGATTAGCGCCTCTGGGCAAGATGACTCATCCAATGATGAATCCTCCGGAGGCAATAATGGCTAAGCGACAACGTGGTGTAGCGCTTATTATTGTTTTAATGCTACTGGCGATTATGACGACCGTTGCAGCAAGTATGTCTGAACGATTGTTTTTGCAGTTTCAGCGAGGCGCGAACCAGATCAATTACCAACAGGCGTATTGGTATAGTTTGGGGGTTGAGGCGTTGGCTGAAATTGGTATTGAGCAGAGCTACGAAGACAGCGATACCATTAATATGAGCCAGCCCTGGGCAATTAAAGAACAAGTGTATCCGCTAGATTATGGTCAAGCGGCCGGACGCATCGTAGACAAACAAGCTTGCTTTAATATGAATGTATTAGCGAGTGTTCAGCCATCGGGTGACTCGACAAATCGTCCTTATTTGGTGCAAGTGTTCCAGCGCTTGATGGAAGAGATGGACGTGGAACCATACCAAGCGGAAGTGATTGCTGATTCGACTTGGGAATACGTCGATAGCGACAGCACAGTGCGCTCCGCTGCCGGTGTAGAAGACAGCACTTATGAGGCAATGAAGCCTGCGTATTTACCACCCAATGGCCTGATGGCTGATGCCAGCGAACTGAGAGCGGTATATCAAGTCACGGGGGACATTTATCAGAAGATCGCACCGATGATTTGTGCTATTCCGACAGACGATTGGCGTTTGAACGTAAATACTATTGAAGTCGAACAAGCGCCGATCTTAGTCGCGATGTTTACTCCTGGCTTGAGTTCTAGTGATGCGGTGCAGTTAATTGAAAAGCGCCCTTTCGATGGTTGGGATAGTGTTGATGAATTTTTAGCTGAGTCAGAATTAGCTGGCTTGAGCGATGATGTAAAGAAAAATGCTAAAGGCTACTTAGGAGTCGATAGCTCCTTTTTTGAATTGGACGCACAAGTACTGGTGGATGAATCCCGAGTACGTATCCGTAGTCTTTTACAAAGTACAGATAGAGAAACGGTGACTGTCGTTCGCCGTCGTTTTGGAGGAATCAGTGAGCGAGTTTCTGACCGTTCGGCTGAGTAGCGAACAACAAAGTACCATTCCATGGTTGGTGTGGTCGACACAACAGCAAGACGTGATTGCCAGTGGTGAACTCGCCGGATGGGAACATCTGGATGAGTTGGCGTCTTACGCTGATCAGCGACAAGTGATTGCCTTGTTAGCCAGTAATGATGTTGTGCTGACAGAAGTAGATATCCCGCCGGGTGCTGCTCGTCAGTTTGATAGCATGCTGCCTTATTTGGTGGAAGATGAAGTCGCACAAGACGTGGATAACCTGCATTTCACAGTATTAGACAAGCAAGCAGAGAAAGCGCAAATTTGTGCTGTTGAGCGTGCTTGGGTTCAAACCATTTTGCAGCGTTTTTCCAGTCAAGGTATTGTAATTAAGCGTATCCTTCCTGATGTGCTGGCGTTGCCTGTGCATGAAGAAAACAGCTCTGCGGTAGCGTTGGGTGAGCAATGGCTAATTCGTCATTCCAATACTCAAGGTGCGGTGGTCGATGCGTCGTGGCTAGATTTATACCTTTCTGCTTATCTGCAAGCGAATGAAGGATGGAAACTTGATTGTTACAGTTCGATTCCTGAATCTTCACTCCCAGAGGTTTGGGTCGCAAAGCCTGAAGAAATGGCGATGGCACTACTTGCTAAAGGTGTTTCTGAAAGCAAGGTCAACCTATTAACGGGTAGCTTCAAGCCAAAATCGTCTTGGGGTAAGTACGTAAAAGTCTGGCAAAAATCTGCTATCGCTGCGGGTGTGCTATTGGTTGTTCTTGTGGGGCAGCAATTGCTGGTGGTCCATAAATATGAGGCGCAAGCACAAGCCTATCGTGAAGAAAGTGAACGCATTTTCCGCCAAATTTTCCCGAACAAGAAGCGAATTCCAACGGTCAGTTACCTTAAGCGTCAGATGACCGATGAAGAGCGTCGTCTTTCTGGTGGTACAAGTGAAACAGCAATGCTGTCTTGGATAGCGGCACTGCCAACGACACTGGGTCAGGTTAAAGATCTGGAGATAACCAGCTTTAAATACGATGGCCAACGCGGTGAAGTACGCATTCAAGCAAGCAGTTCAGATTTCCAACCGTTTGAGCAAGCGCGTGTGAAATTGGCAGAAAAGTTCACTGTTGAACAAGGTCAGCTGAATCGCAACGGAAATGTTGTGATAGGCAGCTTTGTACTAAAACGTTTGTGAGGTGATGATGAAGAATTTAATCGCTCAGGCTCAAGCTTGGTGGAATAGCATCTCACAACGTGAGCAACGTTTGGTGATGGGTGGTGGTGTGATTGCCATTATCGGAATGATTTATTGGGGGCTACTACAGCCAATGAATCAACGAGCTGAACTCGCTCAGACTCGAATTCAGTCAGAAAAACAGTTGTTGAATTGGGTGCAAGACAAGGCTGATGATATTACTGCTCTACGCAAAAGTGGTGGAGTCAGCTTCTCTAATCAACCTCTGAACCAATTAGTTTCTTCTTCTGCTCGTCGTTACAAAGTGGAGCTGATTCGAGTTCAACCACGTAATGAAAGTGTTCAAGTTTGGATTAAGCCATTGGCATTTAACCAGATGGTGGATTGGCTGCGTTACCTAAAAGAACAACAAGGTATTGAGGTGGAGTTTCTCGATATCGATCGTACAGACCAAGCAGGCATGATTGATGTGAACCGCCTGCAATTTAAGCGAGGTTAAGGTGAAGCGAGCAATACTTTACGTTGTTATATTCATAGCCTTTTTCTCCACAAGTTTGATTGTTGGTTTGCCTGTTTCTTGGGTGCTTCAACAAGTACCGACGGTAAGAGGGTTAGAGATTCAAGATGCCCAAGGCTCTGTGTGGCAAGGCCGTGCTTCTAACATCAGCTGGCAGCGTCAAAATCTCGGTGAGGTAAATTGGGATTTCCAACTATCAAGCTTATTCACTGGTAAAGCGGAATTCGCCGTACGTTTTGGCCGTGGAAGTGATATGGACGTTCGTGGTCGTGGTTTGGTTGGCTATAGCCTAACTGGTGGTCCATACGCTGAAAATTTGGTTGCATCGATTCCGGCTGCCAAAGTAGTGGAGCAAGCACGTCTTCCTGTACCGGTTGGTGTTGAAGGTCAGCTTGAGTTGAACATCCGTCATGCGACTTACGCGGCACCTTGGTGTAAAACGGGTGAAGGTACACTAGTTTGGAATGCGAGTGGCATTCAAAGCCCGCTCGGTAGCCTTGAACTTGGTCCTGTGATTGCCGATCTGAACTGTAAAGACAGCGTACTATCGGCATCAGGTGAGCAAAAGAGCAAGCAAGTGTCCGCAGCGTTTTCTGCCGAGTTGATGCCAAATCAGCGCTACTCTACTAAAGCGTGGTTTAAACCTGGGGCGGAGTTCCCATCAGGGATGAGTGACCAACTGAAATGGTTGGGCAACCCGAACGCTCAAGGCCAATACGAGTTTGATTACAAAGGGCGTTTCTAGTCAGTTTTAGAAACCATCCCATTATTGAAGAGCTGCTAATGTGCAGCTCTTTTTGCTTTTAGATCATAGTAGGCCAAACCTGCTATTCGCTGTACAGGAAATTCAGTTGGTTATTTACTGTTTGTCTAACCTTCTGATTTTTAAGTAAATGGTATGAATATGTACAGCTGGGTGAGTATTTAGAACATAGTAGGCTAAATGCTCCTATCGCGGTACAAGAGATAAAAAGAAAGGCCACGAAGTCGATTCGTGGCCTTTTAAAATCTAGCTATGCAGTTTGGATTGTGATCAATCTTTGCGTTGTAGAATCTCGTCCCAAGGTAAGTCAGCATCGCCCAGTACGATGAAGTTCGGATTTTCTAACGTCTCGCGCTCGTTGTAAGACAGCGGCTCAAGTTGTGTGCTGAGAATACGTCCGCCCGCTTCTTCAACAATACACTGCGTAGCCGCAGTATCCCACTCGCCAGTTGGACCTAGACGTAAGTAACAGTCCACAGCACCTTCAGCGACAAGGCATGCTTTAAGTGCGGCAGAGCCGAGTGGAATTAAATCGTAGTTCCAAGCACTGCTCATACGACTGGTAATGCGGTTGATGTCTTGACGACGACTGATTGCGATTGCGATGTTTTGTCCCGGTTGTTCATGTTTGTGGGTATGAATTTTCACACTCTCTGACATGTCTGGGATCTTCCATGCACCTTTGCCATTGTAAGCATAGTAAGTTACGCCAGAAACTGGACCGTAAACTACTCCCATGGTTGGCTTGTTGTTGTCGATCAGAGCAATGATTGTCGCGAAGTCACCACTGCGTGCGATGAATTCTTGTGTACCATCAAGAGGGTCAACTAACCAGTAACGTTCCCACTGTGCGCGTTGTTCTAAGCTAATGTCCGCTGCTTCTTCTGAAAGCACGGGGATATCAGGTGTCAGCTCGCTTAGGCGTTCTGTAATTAGCTTATGTGCTGCAATGTCGGCACTGGTGACCGGTGTCTCATCACTTTTGATGTAGGCTTCGTACTGCTTTTTTTCGTAGATATCTAAAATCAATTGTCCTGCACTACGCGCGATCTCGATGACTTGCGGGAGCAGGTGAGATAAATCTTTTGTCATTGGCATAAGTAATGGTCCTTTCTCACAATTATGGCTCGGCTCTTTGACCGTTATTGGTTTTGGTTGTGAGTGGTGTTTTGTAAGTGTTTTAGTGCCAACATCAACGCCGTGATGCTTCTTGCTTCACAAAAATCCAAGTGCGTTAATAATTCTTCGGCTTGAGCAAGTGGCCAGCGAACAATTTCTAATGGCTCTGGCTCATCACCTTCTTGTTTTTCAGGGTAAAGGCTTTGTCCTAAGAACAAGGTCATCTTGCTGGAGAAATAAGAAGGAGCAAGGATGACTTGTTTGAGTGGTGTTAGCGCGTTAGAGCCAAAACCAATTTCTTCTTTAAGCTCACGATTTGCCGCTTGATGCGGAGTCTCCCCTGGGTCAATCAAACCTTTTGGAAAGCCGAGCTCGTAGCGTTCTGTGCCTGCTGCGTATTCGCGTACGAGCAGTAAATCGCCTTGCTCCGTAACAGGAACAACCATTACAGCATCGCGCCCACTTGGCTTCATACGCTCGTAGGTACGCAACTCACCATTAGAGAAGCGAAGGTCTAGGGCTTCCACTGCAAACAGTTTAGATTGTGCGACCGTCTGACAAGAGAGTATCTCTGGTGGGGTCCTTTTCGACATAACGCCGGCTCCTATGTGTCGTTGACTCTTTAAAGCTAATGAGATTTCTTAATATATGAGAAGAAGGCTCGAGTTTCTAGCGTGATGATTCAGCTTCGTTCGATTGAAAACAAAAATGGGAAGCAAACGCCTCCCATTTTTCGTCAATGTACACTTTTACTGGCTCTCAAAGCCGAGTTCTTTTGAACGTTTAGTAGTAAGAGTGATCACCACGGTCATGTTCTGTTGCGTCGCGAACCGCTGTCAATTCACCAATGAATTGGTTCAGTAGTTCTTTCTCGATGCCTTCTTTTAGTGTCACATCAACCATTGAACAGCCGTTACAGCCGCCACCGAATGCAACGATAGCGATACCGTCGTCAGTGATTTCAACAAGGTTTACGTGACCACCATGACCTGCTAGCTGAGGGTTCACTTGAGTTTGGATTACGTACTCTACACGCTCTACTAGAGGAGCGTCGTCAGACACTTTGCGCATTTTTGCGTTAGGTGCTTTTAGCGTCAGTTGAGAACCCATTTTATCTGTTACGAAATCGATTTCAGCATCTTCCAGGAAAGGTAGGCTTAGCTCGTCAACGAAAGCAGAGAAACCGCTGTAAGGGATTTCGGTGTCAGTGCCTTCAATGGCTTCTGGTGGGCAGTAAGACACGCCACACTCTGCGTTTTGTGTTCCTGGGTTTACAACGAAAACTCGAATGTTAGTACCTTCAGGTTGTTGGCCTAAAAGGTTGGCGAAATGCGTTTGCGCAGTTTCTGTAATAGTAATATTTGACACGACGAATACCTGAGTAAATTTGTAGGCTATTGCTGCTATTCTACTCCTGTTACCGCCTTGGTCTAGTCTTTTTGATACTAAGGCATTGCCAAGCGATCTAGCCTGAACCAGGGGCAGGAGTTCTGCAGATGCAGTAAATATCGATGCTTTCTACGCCAACTTCAAGTAGTAAATGACATAATTGTCGGACGGTACTGCCTGTTGTGACAACATCGTCCACGATAGCAATGTGGGAAAAGTTTACCTCACCGTGTAGGGCAAATGCTGCTTTCAAATTTTGCTCGCGACCTGCTTTTTTATTTCCACGTTGAGATTGTGCGCTTTTGACGCGTTTAAAAACGCGATTGCGATAGTTGCTATTCAAGTGGTGCGCTAAATGTGTCGCCAAGACATGACTCTGATTAAATCCTCGCTTTAAGTAACGTTGCCAATGCAAAGGGACACTAGTAATGGTAGGAGCAGGATGCTCGATTCGTTCCGCTAACAATTGAGTTAGGGCGGTAACATGCCAAGATTCACCATTATCCTTAAAGCGTTGTACTTGATGAGAAAGGGGGAAATCATAATCTCCCAACGTATACAAACGTTGCCAAGGCGGTGGCTCTTTCAGGCACTCACCGCACTCCGTGGAGGTTTGTGACGCCTTCTCTGTCATTTTTAAACCACAGCGAGTGCACCGTTTGATGGGTGTAAGGTGTTCAAAACAATGGTCGCACCAACGCATTGGGTTTGGTTTCTGTTCAGCGGAAATCGGAAATCGACACAAACCGCATTGATTGCCAAGTACACGGTGCATGATGTTTTGCCATTGATCAGATAACATACAATCCATCCAAGGTGAGCGAATTATCAGATTAAAGCTTGGAATGTCTGGTAAGGAATAAGATAAGTGGGAGAGAACGAGAGCATGAGCACAAATTTACACTGGCAGTCGTTTGGTCAAGGACCAGATTTAGTGTTGCTTCATGGATGGGGCATGAATGGTGCGGTATGGCAGCAGACGGTCGAGTCTCTTCAACCTTATTTCCGAGTGCATGTGGTCGATCTTCCGGGGTACGGACACAGCGCAGAATCTCACGCCGAAGACTTAGCAAAAATCGCTGACCTTGTTCTGCAAGATGCGCCAGAAAAAGCAGTGTGGCTTGGCTGGTCACTAGGTGGCTTGGTGGCAACCCATATTGCACTTAATGCACCGCAGCGTGTGAGCAAGTTAATCACGGTAGCCAGTTCACCAAAATTTTCTGCTGAACGTCCTTGGCGTGGCATTCAACCTAACGTGTTAACCGCATTCACTGATCAATTGCTGGAAGACTTCTCGGTCACGATTGAGCGCTTTATGGCGCTGCAAGCGATGGGCAGCCCGTCTGCGCGCAAAGACGTAAAACAACTCAAGCAAGCCGTACTATCACGTCCACAACCAAACCCTGATTCATTGTTGGTTGGTTTGAACATTCTTGCCGATGTGGATTTGCGCGATGCGCTGGCTTCCCTTTCTATGCCGATGCTACGCCTTTATGGTCGACTTGATGGTTTAGTGCCAATCAAAGTGGCAAGTGACTTGAGTGAACAGTTGCCAAGTTCTCAGCAGTTTGTTTTCAACCAATCTTCCCACGCGCCGTTCATGACCGAACATGAAGCGTTTTGTCTCCAAGTGCGAGAATTTGCCGCTTAATTAGCGAGTCTACAAATCTAAGCGAATAAAATCCTAAAGCAGTTTAAAAATTGGTCGATATAAGTTTTAGTGAACTCTATTCTTATAGGAGGAGTTTGCTGTATTGACGAGTTGGGCGACTCTGAGGAGGGTTCGCAATGATTGTGTCACCGGCTAACGTAAGCGTGCCACTGATCGCCCCATCCGTTAATGTGCAGACGGAACAAGCTGCTCGTGACAATAAAGTCCGAGAACCTGTCACGCCAACAGTCGCACTGGCAAAAACCAATGCGGAGCGCAAAGTAAAAAGTGATGAGAAGCGGCGACGCCAATCCTCGTGGGACCCATCGGAGCATCCAGGTTACGAAGTGGAACCCGAGGTGGATACCCGTTATCACGAAGAACCTGAAGACACGCTAGAGCGTCTCTTCGGTTTGCTTGCGCTCAAGAGTTACAGCGAAGATCAGGGTAAGGGCTACGCGATACGCTTTCGATTACCTAAGCGCATTTTGGATGCTGTGGTCAAAGAGGGATTGATGGAAAAGCGCAGGAAGGTGATTAAGTTTCATTATGGTCACTCGGTCGCGCCCCATACACCGTCAGAAGTGATAGCAGTATTATGACGACTCAATATCCTACTCAAACAAAAACGCTCCAAGCAGATTCACTGATTGGAGCGTTTTCTTTTTAGTTGTGAAAACTCGTTAGTGGTGAAGCCTAAGCGAGATTACTTTTTCGCTTTAGCAAACGCTGCGGCAAAAGCACCACCCATCGCGTTGTTAGATGACGAGTCATCACGGCGAGGTTGACGACGCTGCGGTTGGTCATTACGGCGCGGCGCTGCTGATGAGCGTTGGCTACGGTTGTCTTGACCCGGTTCGTCGTTCATACGCATCGACAGACCAATGCGCTTACGCTGCACGTCCACTTCCATTACTTTCACTTTAACGATGTCGCCCGCCTTCACCACTTCACGTGGATCAGACACAAAGCGATCTGTCAGTGCCGATATATGCACAAGGCCATCTTGGTGAACGCCGATATCAACGAAGGCACCGAAGTTGGCTACGTTCGATACTACGCCTTCTAGGATCATACCCGGTTCCAAGTCAGAAACTGAGTTTACACCTTCTGCAAACGTCGCCGTTTTGAATTCTGGACGTGGGTCACGGCCCGGTTTATCCAGTTCTTTGATGATGTCAGTAATGGTTGGCACACCGAAGTTATCGTCAGTGTAATCGACTGCATGCAGACCTTTTAAGAAGCTTGAATCACCAATCAGTGCTTTGATGTCTTTGCTGTTCTTTTCAGAAATCGCTTTTACCACTGGGTACGCTTCTGGGTGAACTGCAGATGCATCAAGTGGGTTCTTACCATCCATGATTCGTAGGAAGCCAGCACACTGTTCGAATGCCTTAGGACCCAAGCGAGGCACTTTCTTCAAGGTCGTGCGAGCTTCGAAACGACCGTTTTCATCACGGAAGTCGACAATGTTCTGCGCGATGGTGTTCGACAAGCCCGCTACGCGTGTCAGTAGCGCTGCAGAGGCGGTATTCACATCAACACCCACCGCGTTTACACAGTCTTCCACAATCGCATCTAGGCGTTTTGCCAGCATAGATTGGCTAACGTCGTGCTGGTACTGACCCACACCGATCGACTTAGGATCAATTTTCACTAGCTCAGCCAGTGGGTCTTGCAGACGACGAGCAATCGACACCGCACCACGCAGAGACACGTCCATATTCGGAAATTCTTTCGCTGCAAGCTCAGACGCAGAGTAAACTGATGCACCCGCTTCACTCACGATAATTTTCTGAACTTTCAGGTTGCCACGTTTAATGACGTCTGCGACAAAGCTGTCGGTTTCACGTGAAGCCGTGCCGTTGCCGATAGCGATCAAATCCACGTTGTACTTGCGCACCAACTGATCAACGACTTGCGCTGATTTGTCGTATTGCTTTTGTGGTGGGTGAGGGTAGATGGTTTCGGTTGCAAGCACCTTACCAGTCGGATCGACAATAGCAATTTTAGAGCCTGTACGCAGGCCAGGATCGAGACCAAGTGTTGCACGAGGACCTGCCGGTGCTGCCATCAACAAGTCTTTTAGGTTGGTGGCAAATACTTCAATCGCTTCGATTTCTGCGCGCTCTTTCATTGCGCCCATTAGCTCGGTTTCCATGTGCATCGATACTTTGATGCGCCATGCCCAGCTAATTACTTGCTTACGCCACGTATCCGCAGGTGCGCTGCTAAGCGTCACGCCGTAGTGGTCAGCGATAATTGTTTCGCAGTAAGACTGGCGAACGCCTTCTTCCTGTTCTGGATCGGCATTCATGGCCAATGTCAGGAAGCCCTCGTTACGACCGCGTAGCATCGCCAGTGCGCGGTGCGATGGCACTTTGCTTAGGGCCTCGTTGTGGTTGAAGTAATCTTTGAACTTCTCACCTTCTTGCTCTTTGCCTTCTACGACACGAGCACCCATTTCTGCACTGCGGTTTAGATGAGCGCGGATTTTCTCTAGAAGATTCGCGTCTTCAGCGATGCGCTCCATGATGATTGCGCGAGCGCCATCCAGTGCGGCTTTGGTGTCTGCCACGCCTTTGTCTGCATCAAGGTATTTACTTGCTTCGCTTTCTGGCTCAGTTTGCGGATGATTCCAAAGTTGGTCTGCGAGTGGCTCAAGACCGGCTTCAATCGCGATCTGACCTTTGGTACGACGCTTTGGTTTGTAAGGTAGATACAAGTCTTCAAGACGAGTCTTGCTGTCTGCCTGAGTGATTTCTTGTTCTAGCTCTGGCGTAAGTTTGCCTTGTTCTTGAATCGACTTCAGGATGGTTTGACGGCGATCGTCCAGCTCACGAAGGTAAGACAGACGGCTGTCTAGAGTACGCAGTTGGGTATCATCAAGACCGCCCGTCACCTCTTTACGGTAACGTGCAATAAATGGGACCGTGTTACCGTCATCGATAAGGGTTACAGCAGCGTTGACTTGCTCAGGGCGAACATTCAGCTCTTGAGCAATCATGCGACAGATAGCTTGGCTCATCCGTGTATTCTCTTTAATTCTGTTTGGGTATTGGTTGTGTATAGAACATTGGGGCCATTCATGGAATTTGCAATGTTTTAAACTAGTAACGCAAAAATTTACCGAGCGCTGGTGGACATCAGTCAGATTTGTGTCAAAACTGTAATTAAATTGAGAACTTATACGTTTGGTTATCGACTAACCCCTGTACCTTAGCTCACACGGAAAACAATGATGAAGAAAATGTCTTTGGCTCTGGCGCTCTCAGGTGCCTTATTAGCGGCACCGCTCGCGTGGTCACAATCTCTCTCTGCAACAACCCAAGATCCAATCTATCAACTTGATGACAAACTGGTACTAGGCCGTGTTGAAAGCGTGTATTACAGCGACATTCCAGAGCTAAGCGATGTGCCGTTCATCGGTAAAATTGATACCGGTGCCGATACGACATCGATGCACGCAGAAAACATCCATGTAAGCAGTACCAACCCAGGATACAAAAACTTAAAAGATAGCAAGTTGATGTGGGCAATCATCGATGACCTTGGAGGAACTAAAGCGAAGTGGGATGCAGACAGCTTCAAGCCTTATCAAGTGAAAGTGACGTTCACTCTTCATCACCCATACACCGGTAAAGAAATTAAGATCACCGATGATCTTGAACGTATCAGTGCGATCCGTAGCCGTACCAGTGAAAAACCTATTCTGCGCCCGACGGTAAAAATGCCGATGACCATTGCAGGGCACACGGTCGATACGGTAGTGAACCTAACCAAGCGTACTCAATTCTCAGCGCCGATTTTGATTGGTAAAACTTACCTCGATAACAACGCGTGGGTGTTTGCTGGTTATGATTACCTGCAAGAGCAGCCAAATGCACAAATGATCGGTAAGAAAGAAACGGTGAATGTTGAAGGCGTGCCATATCGCATCAGTATTTCTACTACCAGTCGCTACACCAACGTGCATGCGCTGAACATCAAGGTCGATAAGAAGAAAAAACAAGTCTCTTTCACCCTTGAAGGCGAAAACGGTAAGCGTCACCCAATGACACTGCCACTTGTTCGCATGCTGAAAACCAGCAAGAGTGAGCGTCCTTTGGTTTACCTTCCAGTGCAAGTGAGTGAAACCGAGACTCAGCAATGGTTGGTGTACCTACGTGACCGCAGTGGTTTCAGTTCGCAAATTCGCTTGGGTAAGGATGTTGCAAGCCAGCACTTTGTGATTGATACCGATAAAGAAAATCTTCTCGGCGGGGTTGAGAAGTCTTTTAAGAGTGCATTGAAATCGAAACCGCTGGTTATCTCGCCAGAGGAATCCGTCAATATTGATGGCTACGTCTTGTCTGCGTATCCCACTTTTGCGGTGAAGACACCACTGATGCGTGTGGATGGTTTTGAATTGACCGAAAAAGACAAGAAAGAAGTCGTGACCTTCTATCTCCCGAATGCAGAAGGCAAAGAAGAGAAAATCACTAAACGCGTATTGAAGAAGCTCAAGGTAGGTGACTCAGTACGCCCAGTAGTGGAAGGTGAGTTCCTATTTGGTGACGAAGAGAAGACCATTGATTTCGCCATTGATGTGTTAGAGAAGGGCGATCAAGAGCAACCATTTTTTGTCTTTGGCCACAACATGGCAAAAGGTGGTGTGCTTCTGAATACTCGTGCGGATCATTTGCTGGATGCAAAACCGCTGTTCAAAGCGGGCCATATTGAAGTGGCGGAAGTGGAAGGTATGTCATTCCCTGTGAAGTTGGATACAGGTGCGGATGTGAGCTCGATTAATGCCAAGAACATCAAACAGTTCAAGAAAGATGGCAAAGACATGGTGAGCTTTACCTACGAGAATGACAGCGGCATGAAGAAAGAATTTACCAAGCCTGTTGTCGACGTGATGCGCATTAAAGCCAAGAAAGGCGAGAAGGCCAACGTACGCCCTGTAGTGGAAATGCACGTCAAGTTGGGTGAGTTAGAGAAGAAGATTCGCGTTAACCTGCAAGACCGCAGCCGCTTCCATTACAGCATGATTCTGGGTAAGAACTTCTTGAAGCACGGTGCGATTGTTGCCAGCGATACCAACTACATTGTGACCGAGAAGCCTGACTACGAAGAGTAACCTTCAAGGTTGATATCCAAAACGTAAAAGCCGCACTCTTAAGTGCGGCTTTCTTTTTATCGTGTAACTCAATCAGTTTTCTTCGGCTTGGTAGCGAATGCTGTTAATAAACCACTCTTTGTAGCCTTCCGGCGTTCTCACTGCGAACTCGTCATCGACTTCTTTTTTTAGTAGCGCACGAGCCATTGGGGAATCAATCGAGATATAACCTTTTGCATCGCCATAGATTTCATCGGGACCAACGATTCGGAAACTCTTCACATCGCCCGCTTCGTTCTCAATTTCCACCCAAGCACCAAAGAACACTTTGCCTTCTTGCTGAGGTGAGTAATCCACCACTTTGACTTGCTCTAGACGCTTGCGTAAGTATCTGACGCGGCGGTCAATTTCACGCAAGCGTTTTTTGTTGTAAATCATAATCTGCGTTTTCGCTTCGGTCGCCTAAGCTTGCTGCCCAAGTTACCTTTTTGGTGACCTCTGGGCGATCTTCTCTCCAAAGAAAGTCGAGTTCTGTTTTTAGGCGATTGTAGCCTTCACGGGTAATTAAATTGGTTTTCATTAGAAGTAAATCAGCCGTTATTGGATTCTGTTGATCATATTAGCCTTGATTTTGTCTGACTGTAAATTGTTGTGAAGGGAAGAAAAACAAGGTGAAACATGGGAATAATCCATCAAAATCGTGGCTAAGATAAAAAGAGTAACAATTTGCACAAGCACGTTTGAAAAAACAGTGATACATTTTTGACTATAGATGCCTCTGAAAGGATGTTTCAATGCAGGAAAATCATAAAATATTAGTGGTTGATGACGATGCTCGTTTGCGTGCTCTTTTGGAGCGTTACCTTTCTGAGCAAGGTTTTCAGGTGAGAAGTGTCGCTAACGGCGAGCAGATGGATCGTCTTCTGACCCGTGAAAACTTCCACCTTATGGTGCTGGATTTAATGTTGCCGGGCGAAGATGGCTTATCGATTTGTCGTCGTTTACGTCATGCCAACAACATGCTACCTATCCTAATGCTGACGGCGAAAGGCGATGAAGTTGATCGTATCGTTGGTCTAGAAGTGGGAGCAGACGATTACTTACCAAAACCGTTTAACCCGCGCGAACTGCTGGCTCGAATTAAAGCAGTACTTCGCCGCCAAACGGTTGAACTACCTGGTGCGCCAAGCACGGAAGAGAAAGTCGTTGAGTTTGGTGACTTCCGTCTGAACCTAGGAACGCGCGAAATGTTCCGTGGTGAAGAGGCGATGCCACTGACTTCAGGTGAGTTTGCGGTGCTGAAAGCACTTGTGACTAACGCTCGTGAGCCGATGTCACGTGATAAGCTGATGAACATGGCTCGTGGTCGTGAATACTCAGCGATGGAACGTTCTATCGACGTTCAAATCTCACGTCTACGCCGCATGCTAGAAGACGATCCAAGCAAGCCACGCTACATCCAAACGGTATGGGGCTTAGGTTACGTGTTCGTCCCAGACGGCAAAGACGCGTAATACCTTCTAAGGCCTGCCGATAATACTCGGCTGCTCACATTCCACCCTCAAACCTCCTTCCTGTTTGAGGGCTGGAAACTCGCAATTAATGTTGTTCACTAGGAACAGTCCATTAGGGATCCTCCATGCGAATCCGAAGTTCATTTACACAATCCATTTTACTGTTCATTTCTTTGCTTCTCGCTAGCCAAGTCTTTTCTTACTACGCCGTTTTTAATTACGCGTTGATGCCAAGTTTGCAACAGTTCAACAAAATTCTCGCTCATGAATTGAATTTGGTTCTTGATGAAGATGGTTTACTCAAGTCTGATGCACCTCTGCGTCACCAATTGCTAGAAAATCTTGGAGTAACAGTACATAGCGTTGATAGCGAGATGATGAATGAGTTCAATCATGCGATGTCGATTGACTTGATGTCAGAAGAAATGTCGCAAGAGCTTGGCTCACCAACGGAAGTTCGTTTGCTACTTGGCAGTGAGAGCTACATTCTGTGGATGCGCATCGATCAGTTGCCGAACTCCATCATTCGTATTCCGCTCTCTGAACTGCAAGAAGAAGATTTTGCTCCGCTGTTCCGTAACAGCTTGATCATGGCGCTTCTTATCATTGCTGGTGGCTGGTTGTTTATCCGTTTGCAAAACCGACCTTTGATTGCGTTAGAAAAAGCCGCGAAAGGAGTAGGTCGAGGTGAAATTCCGCCGCCATTGCCAGAGAAAGGTGCTTCAGAAATCCGCTCTGTAACTCGCGCATTCAACCAGATGTCGAAAGGTATTCAAGAGCTGGGAGAAGATCGTGCGCTACTAATGGCAGGCATTAGTCACGACTTACGCACGCCACTGACGCGTATTCGCCTCGCGACAGAAATGATGTCACCTGAAGACAGTTACTTAGCCGAAGGCATCATCAGTGATACCGAAGAGTGTAACGAGATCATCAGTCAGTTTATGGACTACCTCAAGCCAGTAAATAAAGAGTCGTTTGAGCAGGTGGACATCAATACCATTACCAGCGATGTAGCAACGTCGGAAGGGGGTTATGAAGTCGAAATCGAAACTGACCTCAACCCTACGATGCCAACCGCGAAAGGCAGTCCAATCGCGATTAAACGCGCGGTGAGTAACCTTGTGGTTAATGCTCTACGATACGGCAATGGCTGGGTGAAAATCAGTACGGGCGTCACGGCCGACAAACAGTTGGTGTGGGTTTGCGTTGAAGACAATGGCCCGGGTATCGAGCAGTCGCAAATTGCCAAGCTGTTTGAACCTTTTACTCGTGGTGATACCGCGCGAGGCAGTGAGGGGACCGGATTGGGCTTAGCCATTGTGAAGCGTATCGTTAGCCAACATTCTGGCTCGGTTGTGGTACGTAACCGCAGTGAAGGCGGGTTAAGCGCACAAATCAGTTTCCCAACCAAGTAAGCTTTCTTGCTCAATCGATTCCAATAAAAAAGCCCAACCTATGACTAGGTTGGGCTCCCCGATCATCCTAGGCAAGGTTAGGATTCTTTTACCTCTTGAGCAACCTGCTCACCTTCCTCTTCCAATTTCTCTGGAAGCAGTAGGTTCAATACGATAGCGGTGATGCCGCCTGCCGCCACGCCTGTTGAGAAAATACTCTTGATGAACTCAGGCATGAATTGCAGAATTTCAGGTTTTTGTGCAATACCCAAACCCATTGAGAATGACAGCGCCATAATTAGGATTGCGCGGCGATCGAGATCGACACGAGAGATAATGCGCACGCCCGCTGCGGCAATGGTGCCGAACATCACGATGGTTGCGCCGCCCAGTACTGGCTCAGGAATCAGCTGAACAAAGCTTGCCACACCCGGGAACAGACCCAGAATCACCAGCATGCCTGAGATGAAGTAACCCACGTAACGGCTTGCTACGCCAGTGAGCATTATGATGCCGTTGTTTTGGCTAAAGGTAGAGTTCGGGAAGCTGTTGAATAATGCTGCAATCGCTGAGTTCAGGCCGTCAGCTAATACGCCGCCTTTGATGCGCTTCATGTAAACCGGACCTTTCACTGGCTCTCCAGAAACTTCAGACGTTGCGGTAATGTCACCAATCGCTTCTAGTGCCGTAATGAAGAAAATCAGAACCAATGGAATAAACAGCGACCAGTCGAAACTTAAGCCGTATTGCATTGGGATTGGCAGTGCGATGAGATCAGTTTCGCCCAGTGTTGAGGTATCGACCATGCCCATGAAGTACGCCATGACGTAGCCAACCAGCATAGCAATTACAATTGATGCAACGCGTAGGTATGGGTTCTTTGAACGGTTAAGAATTACGATTAGGCCAAGTACCGTACCAGCGAGAGCTAACTTGTCTAGGCTACCGAAAGAGCCGTCGCTCATTGCCGCGTAGCCACCGCCCATTGATACCAAACCCACTTGGATAAGTGTTAGACCGATAAGCGTCACGACAATGCCAGATACTAATGGCGTAATGATGCGGCGTGCGTGTTCTAGGACGCGAGATAGCAGGATTTCAGCAAAAGACGCCACCAAGATAGTACCGAAAATCGCTGCCATCATGGTGCTAAGATCAGCGCCGCCAGCTTTAAGAGAAAGACCCGCACCGATGATTGGACCTAAGAAGTTAAAGCTGGTGCCTTGCACTGAAAGCAAACCAGAGCCGATCGGACCAAAGGTACGAATTTGAATAAAGGAAGACACGCCTGACGCAAACAGTGACATGCTGATGATGGTATTGGTTTGGTCTGCAGGCACACCCAAAGACTGACAAATGATCAGAGAAGGAGTAATAACGGCTACGAACATCGCCAATAAGTGCTGAAGTGCAGCAAAAATGGTCTGAGGTAGTGGTGGACGATCGTTTAACTGATAGACCAGTTCCGAAGTTCGGTTTGAAGTTGTCATGTTTGTCTCGCTAGTCGCAATAATTCTTGCCCCAGAGCTCGCTGAATGGGAGTGCTGGGTGGAGTTGACGTTATGACCTGTGATTGCTGTTAATCAGTGTCAACTCAGGTTGGTTTGATGTGACAAGGTGCACACCATAAATTTTGAGCGCGATTATAGAGGGATTTATTCAAAAAGCAAACGTTTGCTTTGGGCTGAAAAGAAAAGGCGATAACGGAATGGTTATCGCCTTTAAGGTTTACCTTGGGAGGTTAGTTTTTAAGTGCTTATCAAAGAAGCCCAACACATGAGCGTAATATTTAGCTCGGTGTTCATCTTTGTAAAAGCCATGTCCTTCATCGTCTAACACAAAAGATTCATATGGGTAGTTGAGCTTGTCGAGTGCTTTAGCCATTGCCTCATAATGTTCAATAGGCGCACGTTGATCTTTTCCCCCGTGCACGAGAAGAATAGAAGCTTTTAACTTGTCTGCATTATGAGTTGGAGACATGGCTTTCCAGACTTTAGGGTCGGTTCCCAGTACTTCTTTCAAAAAGCTTAATCCCATGCGGCTATCGGGCACATCACCTTCGGTGAACATCAACTCAAGGTCATAAACACCGGCACTGCCCACGGCGCACTGGAATAACTCAGGTGCAAGGGTGGCGGATTGCAATGCACTGTATCCACCAAAGCTTCCGCCAGAAATACAGATGCGTTCTTTATCTGCTATGCCTTCTGCGACAATGTGTTTGGTGGCGTCGATGATGTCATATTGAATGTTCGTTCCCCATTTACGATAGCCAGCCTCTTCAAACTGCTTACCGAAACCACCACTACCACGGAAGTTTACTTGCATCACAGCATAACCATTGTTAGCGAGAAACTGATTCTCCTCGGTAAAACGCCACCAATCTCGTGGACCATGAGGACCGCCATGCGGATTGACGATAAGAGGGAGATTTTTTGCTTCAGTATTTGGAGGCAATGTCAGATAGCCTGATATGGTTTTCCCGTCTCGACTGGTGAACTCAAAAGGCTTCACTTCGGCCATTTTCTCTGGGTCTAACCACTCTCGTGCCGAGAACAGATAACGGATTTCTTTTGGCTCGGTGGTAAATAAGTAGTAATCCCCAGGATTTCTATCGTTAAAGGCCATGATGACGTAAGCGTCACCAGCTTCTGTCTCACTGACTAGGCGAACTTGATGACCAGGCAGAGAAGTGAGGATTTGCTTTAAGTATTCGCTGCGTTTGTTTTTTGGATCAACAAAGGCATAAGTAGGGTAATCACTTTCAAACTCGACCGCGTAAAGTTGCTTTGAGTCTGGATCTAACCAATATTCCTTCGGATCGACGGTATCATCCGAAGCAACTTTTGTACTTTTACCGGTTTTTAAGTTGAGGTGATGGATTGCTCTTGGCTCACCTGACTGACTTATCGCGGCATAAACGGAATCTTGATTCTCTGCAAAAGAGATGGGATAGAACTCTTCGAAGTTTTTTAAAGCCGCCAATTTATCGGAGCTTTTCCATTGATCGTTGACGCGATAATAAAGCTCGACTTTGTTATTGTTATTCAAGCCTGAAACAAAGCGAACTTCACCATCATGGTCGGTGAGAAACCGACTAAACGGGATGGGTGCTGTCGTTATCTTTGAGCGCCTACCGGTGTATACGTTGACGCGGTACACCTCTCTTGGCGCTTCTAAGTTGAAACTGTATTCACCAAGAGGAAGAGCAGAAACTAAGATATGGCGGTCGTCTTCAGGCAGAATATCTAGGACATCACCGTAAGCTCTTACGATAGAGGATGCTCGCACTAGGCGGCTAGTTTGAGGAGGGTTATAACCAAATATATAAGCGTATTTGTTTCCATCCACATTGGCCGAGACGAGTTCGCCATAGTAGCGAGGAGCGGTAGACCAACTCTTTAAATATTCTTTGGATGCGACAACTCGTTCATTATTGACCCAATAATAATCACCCACTTGCTCGTTACCTGAGAAGCGCAGCACACTGCTCGGCTGCATGGTTTTACTGTCGAGTATAACCAAAGCATCTTTACCATCGATACTGGATTCAAAGGCTAAGTGATTGCCGTCAGGTGATATTTTTGGATTAAAGTAAGCCGAACTTTTGGCAAAAAGCTCAGCCGACTGAAGAATCGCGCTTTGTTTATCTTGCGCTGCTATGGGGGCGGAGTGTACAGAGCCAACTAATGCTGCTGTGACCGCAAGCAAGGTACGTTTTTTCATGCATCTATCCTTGATGACATTGTGTATTTATGACGTTTTTATATCCGCTTGGAGTATTAATTTTATGTAGAGTTTACTTGCTCTAACTTGTCGTAATTATTGAATAAAGTCGACTTGGTTTTTATTAAATGAGAGATTCATTGGTGGAATGAATGTATGCAAAACCAACCTTACAGAACAGTGTCTGTAAGGAGGTTTATTAATGGAGTGAGGGTAGGTGAGAAAAGAACAGCTTACGCCTTAGAATAAATATCACGCTCGCCTAACCAACGGTCAATAATTGCGGTCGCATTCGTCGGGTAGTTGTCATGAATGTAACGCGCAATGCGTTGAACTTCTGGAATCAAGCGCTGATCTCGTACTAAGTCAGCAATTTTAAAATCGGCCAAGCCAGTTTGTTTGGTACCAAGAAGCTCACCCGGCCCACGAATCTCTAAGTCTTTCTGTGCAATCACAAAGCCGTCGTTGCTTTCACGTAATACGCCTAAACGTTTTTGGGCGGTTTTTGATAGTGGCGAGTGATACAGCAACACACAATGACTGGCGACTGAACCTCGACCAACACGACCTCTAAGCTGGTGCAACTGAGCCAAACCTAAACGCTCTGGGTTCTCGATGATCATCAAGCTGGAATTAGGTACGTCTACGCCAACTTCAATTACTGTCGTTGCGACCAGCAAATGCAGTTTATTGTCTTTGAAATCCTGCATCACAGCTTGCTTCTCTGCGGGCTTCATTCGTCCGTGCACTAGACCAATTTTTACGTCAGGCAGTTTGCGTTGCAGCTCTTCTGCGGTATCAGCGGCAGCTTGAGCTTCCAAGACTTCAGATTCATCAATTAAGGTACATACCCAATACGCTTGTTTGCCTTCGTTTAAGCAAGCATTGCGCACTCGTTCGACGATATCATCGCGTTTGGTGTCTGGAATCGCGACGGTCTGGATTGGTGTTCGACCTGGCGGTAGCTCATCTATCACCGACGTTTCTAAGTCGGCATAAGCAGTCATGGCTAATGTTCGCGGAATCGGCGTTGCTGTCATGATGAGCTGATGTGGATAAGCGCCTTGTTTCGCGCCTTTCTCTCGCAGTTCTAAGCGCTGGTGGACACCAAAGCGGTGCTGTTCATCAATAATGACCAAAGCAAGATGATGAAACTCAACATGCTCTTGGAAAAGGGCGTGAGTGCCCACTACCATTTTCGCTTCACCACTGGCAATCCGAGCTAGTTCGGCTTCTTTGGCTTTACCTTTCAATTTACCCGCAAGCCAACCGACCTGAATGCCCATTTTCTCGAACCAATTAGCGAAGTTAATTGCGTGCTGTTCGGCGAGTAGCTCGGTCGGTGCCATTAAAGCGACTTGATAGCCGTGTTCAATGGCTCTGACGGCAGCAAGCGCAGCAACTAAAGTTTTCCCCGAGCCTACGTCACCTTGAACAAGGCGCATCATTGGGTGCGTTTTTTCTAAGTCAGCTTCAATTTCTTTAACGACTCGTGCTTGAGCATTGGTCGGCGAGAAGGGCAATTGAGCCAGTAGCTGTTTTTTTAGTGAGTCACACGGCGCCAAAGGCAATGCAACGTCCTGTTGCCCTTTGCTGCGCACTGCCAACATAGAGAGATTCTGCGCCAGTAACTCTTCCATGATCAAACGAATTTGAGCTGGGTGTTTACCTTCATCAAACTCATCCAAATTAATGGTTGTTGGAGGCGGTCGATGAATCGTATGCAGCGCTTGCGACATGGTGATCTGGTGATCGTACAAACCGGAAGGTAGCAACTCTTGTACTGCGGCTTTATCTAGGAGTGATAAGGCTTGTTCCGTCAGGTTACGCAAAGTGATTTGGCGCAACCCATCGGTGGTTGGATAAACGGGGGTTAAGCTTTGTTCCACATCCGGTTTTTGTTCACTTACATAAAACTTGTAGTCAGGGTGGACAATTTCTAAGCCCATACCGCCACGCTTAATTTCACCGTAAGCGTGTACTAACTTACCATTCGAGAAGTTGTTCTTCATCGCAGCAGTAAAGTTAAAAAAGCGTAGGGTAATCGTGCCATTGCCGTCGCTGATTTTTACCGTCAGCATTTTGCGTTTGCCGAAAGTAGTATCGACAGCCATGACTTTGCCCTGTACCGCCGCCCAAAGTCCGGCATGCAGTTTGGCGATTGGATAAATGCGAGTGCGATCTTCGTAACGAAGAGGAAGATGAAACAGTAGATCTTGAACGCTATGCAAACCAACTTTGGCGAGTTTTTCTGCGACTTTAGCGCCAACTCCAGACAGAGAAGTTAAAGGAACAGCAGATAACATTTGGGCAGACATAGTGGGCTCAAGAAAATAGTTAACATAGCAGTATGTTAACCACTAAGCTGTGTTTTTGTACAGGATTAAGTTAGAGAAAGGGATATGGGAACGCTTACGCTCCGAGATTCGAGAGCGCGGAAATAAACTAACCAGTGAGGCGAGAAAGAGCCATATCGATTGACGATATGAGGTTATCCCGAAGTGAAACGTTCTCGCCTCTCGAGTCTATTTATTTCTTCTGCATCTCTTTCCACCATGATTCGTCAGCCACAATTTGGCCTTCGTCATCAAGTTGTGGGTATTCTAGCCCTTTGCGCTTCGCTACCTTTGCTAAGACCGGATGCCCACGTTCGAACATAATGCGGTTGATGGTTTCTTTTGGTAGAGCGCTCTCTTCACGTTCGTACATGCCAGCGGCTTCACGCTGACGCTGCGCTTCATAAAGAATCACAGCACTGGCGACTGAGACATTCAGAGACTGCACCATACCGATCATTGGAATAATGATGTCTTGGTCTGCGAGTTTCTTCGCTTGCTCTGAAGCGCCGATTTTTTCGCTACCCAGAATAATTGCCGTTGGCTTGGTGTAGTCGATTTCACGAAAATCGACCGCGGTGTCCGAAAGGTTCGTGACCAAAACCTGCATGCCTTGCGCTTTGAGCTCGGTAATCGCGGTTTCAATCGAATTGTGAGTATCTACTTCTACCCAGTTACGTGCGCCTGCTGAGGTGTGAGTGAGGGTACGCATTTTGTCTGGCCAAATCGCATGAACTTTGTGTAAGCCTGTTGCGTCAGCAGTACGGATCACAGCGGATACGTTGTTTGGCTTATGAACTTCTTCAAGGCACAGAGTGAGGTCGGTTTGGCGTGCTTTTAGCACCTGATGAATGCGGTTGTAACGTTCTAAATTCATAATTAATAGGGATATAAAAAATCGCCACCCAGTGATTGGATGGCGATGAAGTTTAGTTCTTTCTTCGTCTGACTCGAGTCGCCTGTGGCATGGTCTTAATTTTACGCATGATGCCAGCAAGGTGAACACGATCTTTGGTGGTTAGCAGTACGGTAACGGTGTACAAGCGACCGTCGCGCTCTTCGGTCGAGAGACCGTGAATGTTCGAACCGGTTTTCGAAATCACATTGGTCAATTCCGCTAACGCACCTTGGTTGTTAAGCATATCGACTTTCAGTTCAGCGATGAATTCTTTGTCGTACTCTTCAGACCAAGCAACAGCCATGTATTTGTCTGGTTCTTTTTGATAACCGCGTACGTTTGGACACGTTTCACGGTGTACCACAAGACCACGACCTGGCGATACGTGAGCGATAATGTGGTCATCTGGGATAGGGTGACAACAATTTGCGAAAGTCAGTAGCAGGCCTTCAGCCCCACGGATTGGCAGTTTCTTTTTAGATTCGTTTGGAATCGAACTTGTTGTGGTCAACTCATCGGTGTCACCTAGTAGGCGACGAGCGATGACGATACTCATCAATTCACCCAAACCAATTGCTGCAAGCAGATCATCAACGCTTTCTAAACGTAGATCTGTGAGCACTTCTTGGATGTTTTCTGGGTAGATTGAATCAATCGAGTGGCGACCTAAGGCGTGATTCAGAAGGCGACGACCCAAGGTAATCGACTCTTCGCGACGCATGGTTTTCAATACTTGACGAATCTTAGTGCGGGCACGCGATGTCACGACATAGTTTAACCAAGCCGCGTTTGGACGAGCGCCTGGTGCACTGATGATTTCTACTGTCTGACCGTTCTTCAGTGCCTTACTCAATGGGTAAGGGTTGCGATCAACACGAGTACCAACGCAAGAGTTGCCAACATCAGTATGCACTGCATAAGCAAAGTCGACCGCTGTAGCACCTAACGGCAATTCAACGATCCGACCTTTTGGCGTGAAGACGTAAATTTCGTCTGGGAACAGATCCGATTTTACGTTTTCAATGAATTCGAATGAGTTACCTGCACTTTGCTGTAGCTCAAGTAGGCTTTGCATCCAACGCTGAGCTTTCACTTGCGCTGTTGTGCCAGACTTGTCGCCCTTGTCTTTGTATGACCAGTGTGCTGCAACACCTTTATCCGCCATTTGATCCATATCTTCGGTACGGATCTGAACTTCTACTGGTACACCGTGTGGGCCGACCATAGAAGTGTGTAGCGATTGGTAGCCGTTCGCTTTTGGTACTGCGATGTAATCTTTCATGCGACTAGGGCGCGGCTTATACAAGCTGTGTACTTGGCCTAGGACGCGATAACAAGTATCGGCAGTATCAACAACCACTCGGAAAGCGTAGATATCCATGATGGTGTGGAAACGCTGTTCTTTGGTTTTCATCTTGTTGTAGATGGAGAACAGGTTCTTTTCACGACCTAACACGCGCGCGTTTAAGCCTACATCTTCGAGTCGGCCTTCAATTTCGCTGTGAATACGTTGGATCATCTCTTTTCGATTACCACGTGCCGCTCGCACCACTTCTTTTAGAACGCGGTAGCGGTTAGGGTAAAGCGCTTCGAAGCCAAGCTCCTCGAGTTCCGTTTTGATATTGTGAATACCAAGTCGGTGAGCCAGCGGCGCGTAGATTTCCAGTGTTTCACGAGCAATACGGCGTTTTTTGTCAGGGCGCAGGGCACCTAGCGTGCGCATATTGTGCGTACGGTCGGCCAGTTTGATCAGGATAACGCGGATGTCTTGCACCATCGCCAGAACCATCTTACGGAAGTTCTCGGCTTGAGCCTCTTTCCTATCGCGGAATTTGAGTTTGTCCAGTTTAGATACACCATCAACCAGCTCAGCGACGGTATTGCCGAATTTCTCTTCGAGATCTTCTTTTGTAACGTCACAGTCTTCGATGACGTCATGCAGCAAAGCAGCTTGGAGGGTTTCGATATCGAGGCGCATTTCGGCCAAGATTCGAGCCACAGCGACTGGGTGGATGATGTATGGTTCACCGCTTGAGCGGGTTTGCCCTTCATGGGCATCTCTTGCTACCACATAAGATTGACGCAGAGCCTCAATTTGAGGCTCTGTTAGGTATTCTTGGGCAACGTCTTTGAGGCTATCGAATAGATACAAATTATAGGCCCGGGAGGTTGTTGAATTCTAAAGTCAGAATTAACGGTTGTGAGCGATGCTGCTTACTGCCGCTAGCTCTGCCGCTTCTTGCTCTTGCTGTTCTTGACGTTCACGAGCGTCTAGAACTTCTTTAGTAATTAAACCTTCTTCGATTTCGCGTAGAGCGATAACCGTTGGCTTATCGTTCTCTTCTGGCACTAGTGCATCTTTACCGCCAGTTTGCATTTGACGAGCGCGGCGAGCCGCAATCAGTACTAGGTCGAAACGGTTGCCAACTTTTTCAACAGCGTCTTGAACAGTTACGCGTGCCATGAGGACTCCAAATAGTTAACTAAATTTTGAATGACGAGAAAGTATACAGTCTCAGCGTAATATTTACTAGCGATAAGACGTGCAACAACAATGACTTTCTATATAAACAATATAAGCTTCCTTACCGTAATAAAGAAGCGAAAATTTGTGTTTCCGAACAGAATTACTCTGCTAGAAGCGCATCAAGCATACCTTTATATTTAGCAGCTTGCTTTTCTTCCTTCAATCTTTCCGCACGTAGAATGGCTTTAAAGTCCATCAATGCAGTGTCGAAATCGTCGTTTACGATCACATAATCGTACTCGTTGTAATGCGAGATTTCAGACTTTGCTTCTGCCATGCGTTTTGCGATTACTTCTTCACTGTCTTGACCACGAGTGTTTAGACGGCGCTCTAGCTCACCATTTGATGGTGGCAGGATAAAGATGCTTTTCGCTTCTGGCATTTGCTCACGGATTTGGCGTGCGCCTTGCCAATCGATGTCTAGGAATACGTCGATGCCTTTATTTAGCGTTTCTTCAATCCATACGCGTGATGTGCCGTAGTAGTTACCGAACACTTCTGCATATTCTAGGAAGTCGCCTTTAGCAATTAGAGTTTCAAACTCTTCTTTTGCTACGAAGTGGTAGTGCGTACCATTTTCTTCGCCAGGGCGCATGCTACGAGTAGTATGAGACACAGACACTTTCATTGCGTATGTTGGGTTGCGTTCCAACATTGCTGAGATCAAGCTAGATTTACCTGCGCCGCTAGGTGCCGATACGATATAGAGAGTACCTTTGCCCATTGTACTGTTCCACTTTTGGTTGGATTGAGTGAATGCCGAAAGAGTATCGACCTTGTGTCATGCTAATAACGCTTATTGGCGAAATTGGTATAACGATAGCACTGACGTTGATGATTTTCTCACCAAACCGCTTGAGATTGGTGATAAACCCGCCAGAAAAATGGAGGCGAAGAGTATCATGATCTCTTTGCGGTGGCTAGCCGATCTTTTGGATCTTTGAGGCTCAGTATAAATTCATATCTTTGTATACAGAAACGAAAAAAGGGGAAGCTTTCACTTCCCCAGGCGTGCGACTGACTCACACTTAATTTTCGGAGTAACCATAACCACTTTGGTTACTACTTTACAGGTGTTGGTGGCCTGTTAGCCTTGAGACTCTAAGAAGTTGATCCAAGGGCTAGCGACAGGCTTCATATCAGGCGATTGCGCTGCACTCTTCATTGCTTTCAATGCATTGCTTGGCTGATTTAATTCGAAGTACGCCATACCTCGAATGTAGTTCAGCTCACCTTTATCATCACGTTTGGCGTCTGGTGCGGCATTCTTAGCAAACTTAGTTGCTGCTGAGTACTGCTTGTCGAGAATCATCAAACGAGCAATCTTGATCTGCGTTTTTGCTTTTGGCGCTAACTTGTAGGCCGCTACATAAGTCTCGATCGACTTATCTAGTTCCTGCGCTTGTTGCCAGAAAGACGCTAGTTTTTCTAAGTTTTCAGCAGTACGCGCAACATGACCTTCTTCCATCGACGTTTGCATTGTTTTAGCCGCGCGGAAAGGTACACCTTGATAAGCTTGGAAGTTCACTAAGCGTAGATACTCTTTCTCTCCCTCTAAAAGACCCATTTTATGAGCCATTTCTAAGGTTGAAAGGGCATTACGCTCTTGTTTGAGTTCCATGTAAATACCAGACAATTGTGTCCAGTAACGCTTATTTTGCGGGTACTTGGTAGTCAAGATTTTTAGCACGCCAGCAACACTTTTGAATTGCTTTAATTCATAGTGAGCAGACATCAACAGCTGATACCAAGATTCACTAGGATTCTTCGTCATTGCAATTGCCTTTTTGGTTGGCGGAATTGCGTTGCGGTAATCTTCTAGTTGAATGTAAGCACTTGCCAATGTGATGTAAGCATGTGCTTGAGGTTTTTCCTCTGTTGTTTCAGCAATCTTGAACCACTCGTTCATCGTATTAACTGATTGCTTAAATTTGCCTTCTGCTAGATAAAGCTGTGCGAGGCTATAACGAACCTGTTGAGCTACGGGTACTGGTAAAGCATCTAACTTGAGTGCTTCAGCAAAGTACTTCGCTGCTTTTGGGTAATCGTCCTTTAAAGAATATAGAAAGCCCATCTGTTGTAGTAACACGGCGCGGTCGTATTTCTTTTTCTTGGTACTTCCCAAGGCAGAGTTCAGTTTAGAGATAGCATCCGAGTATTTTTCAGTTGCAATCAGTTCCTGAACTTTGTTCACAGTTCGGAATGTTCTGTCAGACAACTCTGGTGTTTTTGCTAGGGCAGGTGCGTTGTACGCACCTGCAATAACCAATAGAGAAGCTAACAATTTTGTATATGTTTTCATGTTGCGACTCCTTAGTTAGTAGAGAACTCGATTTCTTGCGATAAGCGCGAAGTTACCGGCTTTCCATCAACCATTTTTGGTTTAAAGGTCCACTTTGATACGGTTTTTCTTGCTGCTTTACCCAAGCCTAACTTACGTGGTGTTTCTTTTAAGACTTTGACATCTTGAACACTGCCACGCTCGTTAACAGTAAACTCTACTAAAACGATACCTTTCTCAATCCCAGCTCGTGCCGCTTTACGTGGCATTTGAGGTTGGAATGTCGCAAGAGGAACAGGACCTCCGCTTCCAGCCAGTTGAGCACCACCACCTTGAGAGTAGTGACCGAGTACTGAACCACCCGTAACGTTCACTGG
Source organism: Vibrio sp. Sgm 5 (assembly GCF_026241575.1). Classification (NCBI taxonomy): domain Bacteria; kingdom Pseudomonadati; phylum Pseudomonadota; class Gammaproteobacteria; order Vibrionales; family Vibrionaceae; genus Vibrio; species Vibrio sp. Sgm 5. The sequence continues at coordinate 116,732 of NZ_JAPHPY010000003.1, read as the reverse complement.
TAGGTCGAGTTTCGGCATATCCATTGGGATTTGATCCATCACCGGTTTGACCGTTGCTGTTACCTTCATTTCAGGTGGCGGCGGCGGGCGTTTCGGTGGTGGTGGTTTCGGGAGTTCGCGCTTTTTCTCCTGTATTTTTTCGTCCGGTTTAATGCGAATGAATTCCACCATACGGAGATCATCATTCGACACTAGCTCGTGGCGCTCTTTGTTTACTAGCTTGTCCATCCCCCAGAACAATCCAAGGGAGACAATGAGCGCCAGTGCAATTGAGGCCAGATACCGCATAGGCTTAATCCTTATTGGTTGCGGCAATGGAGATGCTTTCAACACCTGCCATCTTAATCTGGTCCATCACCTTCACGACTACGCCAGCATTTGCTTCTGTATCCGCTTGGATTACAACCGCACCGTCTGGGCTTTCAGCACGTAGACGCTCGATGTTGGCACGAACCGCATCGACTTCAATACGACGCTTGTCTACCCACACATCGCCTGCTGCACCGATAGCAACCATGATGTTACCTTTCTTCACGGTTTGCGCTGAACTTGCCGTAGGACGATTTACTTCTAGACCTGCTTCCTTAACAAACGATGTTGTTACGATAAAGAAGATCAACATGATGAATACGATGTCTAGCATCGGAGTCATATCGATAGCAGCCTCGTCGCTGCTGTCATTGCTATAGCGTCTCTTCATGACCTATACCTCTAATTCCGTTTACTCAGGCAATGTGCTTCAGCTTGTCTTCAAGCTTCTGCGTGGTGACTTTGGCTAAATGATCAAGACGAGTACTAAAGAAAAGTCCTGATAGAGAAGCCACCATTCCCGCTAATGTTGGGATTGTTGCCTTTGAGATCCCCGAGGCCATTGCTCGGGGGCTTCCTGTTCCTGTTACCGCTAAGATGTCGAATACTTGAATCATACCGACAACAGTGCCGAGCAGACCAAGTAGGGGACAAAGTGCAATCAGTACTTTAACGATTGGCAGTCCCTTTCTATTCTCAATATCCTGACGAGAAACCATTTCTTGTCGGATCATCTTTGCGTTCCAGCTTTTATGTTCTGAACGCTCTTCCCAAAAGCTCACCGCTTTTTTCATTGCTTTGGGAGCGACAGCAGCGAAGTAAAACCAACGTTCTAACAAGACTGCCCATAACATAAAGCTGAGGATAAAGATGGCGACAAGTACATCGCCACCCATTCCCAAGAAGCGCCTAATTGATTCAAGTTCTCCAACTAACCACCACATAATGCCTCCTTAGCTTTCGGCTTTATGCAGTTTTTCCTGATAGCGAGCGATGAAGCCTGCACTCTGTTCTTCAAGAGTTTGAACCAAACGGCGACCTTTACTGTGTACGATGGTGTACAGGAACAGTAGAGGAATTGCGACAACTAGACCAAGCATCGTAGTAACAAGTGCTTCTGAGATACCGCCAGCCATTAGCTTCGGATCACCTGTACCAAATAGTGTGATTGCTTGGAATGTACCGATCATACCCATAACGGTACCTAGTAGACCCAGAAGAGGAGCTACCGAAGCAAACAGCTTGATTGAACTGATAAAGCGTTCAATGCTCGGTGCGTTACGTAGGATGATTTCATCCAGTTTCGCTTCAAGATCCTCAAGGTTGTCACCTTTGTGGTCTTGGTAAGCTTGGATTACTTCACCCAGAGGGTTACCTGGAATAACAGTGTCTGATTTCGCTTGCTTACGCATTTTGCCACCAATAACCAATAGGCGTAGGTAACAGATAAGCGCGATAAGTGCACCGATAGCACCCATGCCTAGGATGACGTAACCCACGATACCACCTTGGTCAATACGCTCCTGAACAGTAGGGCTTTGTACGAGTAGAGACAGAATCACACCACGAGATGGGTCGATAAACAAAGGTTCGTATGTGCCTTCTGCTGCTTCAAAACCACCAACTAGGCCAGTAATGTTTTTGCGTGGTTGGCGTGATAGTTCTTCAAACTTAGCGGTTTGAGGTACGTAAGTAACGTACTTACCATCTGCGATTGCGTTAAACTCACCGACAAGAGTGACGTCACGTACCGCTTCTTTACCTTCGCCGTATACAACCGTTGCTTGTGCTGTTGTTGTCTCGCCTGATGCCACTACCTGTTGTAGGATCGTGTGCCAAAATGCTTCAAGTTCTTGCGTTGATGGAAGTTCTTTACTTTCTGCTAGTTTCGTAAGAAGCGCGTCACGCTCTGGGAAAAGAACAGCATTTTGTGAAGCGGCAAATAGGCCTTTAAATTCACCTGCATACTGACGAACCACACCAAACATTTCACCTAACGTACCTGAACGAACACGCAGTGTTTCTGTTAGGTCAGTTAGCTGTTTGTCGTTTTCATCAAATGTTGCTTTTAATTCGTCACCAAGAGCTTGCTGTGCTGCAAGTTCTGCACGTGCTTTTTCAAGAAGTGCAGCTTGTTGGTCACGGTTGTTTTTGAACTCAGCTTCACGAGCCTTGTTCTCTTTTGATTCAACGATACTTTCTGATTTTACGTTTTTCAGTAGCTCAGATAAGTTCTTAGGTGCTTCAGCTTGCGCACCGGAAATCATGAATAAGCTCGCTAGCAAACCAGCGGCTAGAGTTTTGAATCCTTTCATTTCTTATTCCTCCCCAGCAAATACAGGCAGTTTGATCAGCGCTGGTGGCGCTTGTTTCTTAGCGATACGAAGGCCTTGCTGTACAGCGATACGGTAGTTTTCTGGTAGTGATTCCCATTGACGGGTTTGTTGATTCCACATACCTGTTTCACCGCCATCCGGAGATTGGAATAGAAGCGCAGTACGACCAATACGTAGGAAGTCGTAAGTCACGGTCTCACCGTTACGCTCTAGGCTAGCTTTGTAAGATTCGATTGAGCGAGAGAAGCCTTCTTCAATTTGATACGCTTCCATTACTTTACGGAATTTCTCAGAAGTTGTTACGTCTGCACGATCCATCAGGTCACGCAATTCGTTAACGCGCTTTGCGCGTTCTTCCTTTTGGAAAGGAAGATCAAGCACAACGAACTCATCAAGAGCGTCGATCATTTTCAATGTAAGAGGCACAACCTCAGTCGCGGTTTGATCGATTTGAGCAATCTGGCTGTTTAATGAATCCAATTCGCCTTGCTGCGATTGAACCATACGATTGATTTGCTCGTTGTAGATTTTCATGCTGTCGATCTGACGCAGAAGGCCTTTGTATTCAGCCAACATGCCTTCAGTGCTTTCAGCATAGGTGTCGATTTTTTGTTGTGAAGCCTGAGAAGACTTCGTCGTTTTTGCTTGGCTAGCGACGACGGTACCAGAGTCTGCAGCGACGGCTGCTCCGCTTACCGATAAAATCGCGGCAGTAACTGCACTTACGCCAAATTCCTTTAACGTCATAGTTGCATCCTTGTCAGTGTATAAAAGTCAGTCGAGTGGGGCGCAGGAAAAGCTCCTGCGCCAAAGGTTTTAATTAAAAGTTTTGAGAGTATTTCACGAAGTAAACGCGGCCTTGAATGCTGTATAGGTCAGCATCGTAAGTCACACCATCAGACTCAAATGCTGGGTCTTCATCGGTAAGGTTACGTACACCTGCAGTGAACTTCGCATCCCATGGAGCTAGGTAGTTGTATGCTACGTTCCAGATGGTTTGTGATGGGATGTTGCCTGTCTTGTTGTAGTTCTCATCAACGTCTTGTGCTTGTGACGCGATGTAGTCTGCTGATAGGTAAACATCGTGCTCTTCTAGGAAGTTAAGGCCAACACCTGTGTTGAAACGGTACTCAGGTAGACCATTACGGCCAACTTGGTTGTTCACTGGACCATTCACGTATTCAGGTGCGCTGTAGTCAAGAACATAGCTACCCATGAAGTCGTAACGTAGAACAGCTGAGTCGAAGTCGTAACGGTAGCCAACTTTCAGGTCAAGACCAGAAGTATCTAGAGTACCTAAGTTTTCTAGGCCTGCTGTTGCGTGCGTAATACGGCCTGTTGCATCACGGTCGATGTTCGGGTTAGCAACACCACTGCTACGCTCTTGGTCGATCATGCTTTGTAGAGAGTTAAGCGTGATTACGTCATCGATACTGATGTTGTAGTAATCAAGTGTCAGGTCTAGATCTTCGATTGGTGAGTAGCTTACACCGAAGTTAAATGACACAGATGTTTCAGCATCTAGATCTTCGTTTGATGTACGAGTTACGTCGTACTGAGTTTCTGGACAGTCTGCGTCAGAGATGCCGTTTGCTTGACAGTAAACGTAATCTTTTGCGCTATCTGCAGAGAAGCTATCCGCACCGTAAAGGTTTGCTAATGTTGGCGCACGGAAGCCCATGCCCGCACCTGTACGGAACATTAGGTTATCAAGAGGTTGGTAACGGAATGATGCTTTTGGTGAAATCTCACTACCGAAGTCACTGTAGTGGTCGTAACGTGCCGCAATATTCATCTCTAGCTCATCGGTAAACGCGATCAGAGACTCTGCGTAAAGCGCGTAAGTTTCACGGTCACCACCTGCTGAGTTACCAGAACTACCGATGATGTTACCTGCTTCACTTTGTGGATCGTATTTGTCAAAGTAATCGTAAGTTGTGAACTCTGCACCAACATACACAGGAATGGTAACGTCACCGATTTCTGCTAGGTCAAACTGAAGACCACCGTAGAAGTTGTGCATTTCCATTTGCGTTTCGCGGCTTGTTCCGGCTGCTAGGTCACTCGTTGCATCAGCACTGAACTCGCCATCAACAAACTCGCCAGAGTTCGCTAGCTGTTCAGCCGGTGAGCGGAACACGTAACCTGTACCAATTTCGTTACTGTTCGAGAAGTTAAGCTGGTAACCCGTTTCCCAAACCACATCACCGAAGCTATCTGTGTAAAGTGTGCCGTCTAGGCCTGCTTTCAAATCAGCTTGGAAGTCAGTTACGTTATTGTCACGTGTACCTACGTTGTTGAAACGGTAGTAAACACGAGCAGGGCCCGCAGCTGGATCGAGACCATTCTCTGTGAAGAAGTCAGAACCACCAGATGTTGTTGGGTCAACTTCAAACCAACCTGCTGCAGGAGCATAACGACCGAAGCTTTCGTTGCGGTTCAAAAGCACTTGTGCATTGAACGTTGTGTCGTCATTCAGGAAAATATTACCGTTAACAAAAACAGTATTACGCTCTAGAGAAGCAGTTTGCGCAGCATCAGCTGTGTAGTCGTAACCACAGATATCACCCAGACCAGGGTAGTTGGTTAGACCAACAAAGCCTTTTGATGAATCACAAGTTGCGTCTGTGTCGTAACCTTTCAGCGCTTTAAGCTCACCATTATGGTAAACGTTTCGGCCGTAGATACTCACACCAGACATATCAAAGTAGTTGTCCGCACCAGTATTGGTTGAGCTTAGGTAGTCACGATCGCGTTGGTAGATTTCGTCTTTACTATCATGCTCAAACGAGAACATGATGTTGCCTTTCTCACCACTTGTACCCATCACGAAAGCAACATTCTGTTCATCGCCGCCTTCTTGACTAGGGATACCTGAACCAACTGTGACGTTGATGCCGTCGAACTCATCTTTCAAGATGATGTTCACTACACCCGCAACAGCATCTGAACCGTATACAGCGGAACCACCGTCGGCCATTACTTCAACACGTTCTACGATTGCAGAAGGGATTACGTTGATGTTGGCAGCACCGCCACCCATAGCTGCTGAGCCAGGAAGGCGTTTGCCGTTAATTAGAACTAGAGTACGTTCAGAACCTAGACCTCGTAGAGAGATGGTTGCTTGGCTTTGTGCCGAGCTGCCTGAACGTTCGCTGTGTGAACCAAAAGAGTTAAATGAAGATTTACGTAGTACATCAGCGATAGATACATCACCGGCACGTTCAATTTCTGCACGGCCGATTACTGCTACTGGAGTGCTTCCTTCCATAGACGCACGTGTTAAACGTGAACCAGTAACTTTCATCTTTTGAAGTTTTTCAACTTGCTGCTCTTCTGCCTGTGCTGCTAGTGGGGCCACTGCCGCCGCCGTTCCCAGTGCAAGGCTGATCGCAACAGATAAAGCGGTTGTGTTTTTATACATCCTTGTTGCTCCGATTATTATTATTTCCTATGTATGGTCACTTAAAGACCAATTGTGACGTTAAGATTTCGTTAACGCTTGCCACATGTATACCTGAGGTGAAAAAAGGAAGTCAAACCAGTGGTAAACAGAGATAAGGAAATGTAAAAAAGATGTAAAATTCCAAAAGTGATGTAAATCACAGAATAAATGGCTGTGTTAGGAAGGGTGGGTGAGATTAAATATTAATAAAACACCGTATTTTGTGTTTCTTGTAAAGACTAATGACTTATGTGGCCTTTGGTTTTTAACTAGGCGATTGGTACTGAAAATGGATGCTTATCTAGAGAATTATTCTGATTTGGTTTTTTTATGGAATGGTCTCTATGTTAACTCGATCGCAAGGAGTGGTATCAGAATATGATACCCACCATTATAAAAGGGCTCACTCGTATTTCAGGGTCAAATAGTAATGGGCGTTTTCGTCTAATTATTCTCTATATATGCATGTTTATATAGGGTTTTGGCTCTAAAGTGCCCAGATTGATATTCTGTATGAATTGGTTTTGTGGTTTTTTATAATTTTTTACAAAAACATTTCTATTTTTCGACCTCGAGGGAAGTTTGTCATGTTTTGGGTTCAAACACTTGAAGCTTCAGTGGATTCAAGATAAATATGACGCTGAAATTATTGCAGTAGTGGAAAAAACTGGCTTTTGAAATTCAGGGAGTGTGTTTCAACAGCTTTAGTTACTACGGGATAGAGATGCACCATTTTGGGCCGGATTCCTCCTCTCCAATTCCGCCTAATAATGGACAGTAGACAAGGAGCAAGTTGTATATGCTGTCGTACTTTTTACGCCGTTTGGCGTTGGTTATCCCAACGTTTCTGGGGATTACCATTCTTATCTTTGCTATCACGCGATTCGTACCTGGTGGTCCGGTTGAGCGCATGCTTTCTCAAATGCAAGCGCAAGGTGATGGCGCCGCGTCAATGACATCTGCTGGCGGTAATACCGCTCTCTCCGATGATCAAATCGCTGAGCTGAATGCGTTTTATGGCTTAGATAAACCAGTGATGGAAGCCTATGTTGAGTGGTTGAGTCGCTTGGTGACGCTTGATTTAGGTGAATCTACTCGTTATTACGAACCTGTGTCTGACATGATTGCAGAGCGCTTACCTGTTTCTTTGTTTTATGGCGGAATGACCTTTTTTATCAGTTATTTTATTTCGATTCCGCTCGGCTATTATAAAGCGCTTAAACACGGCTCCGTATTTGATTCCGCTTCTTCTATTCTCATCTTTGTCGGGTACGCACTACCCGGATACGTGGTTGGTGTCCTACTTATCACCTTGTTCAGTTATCACCTAGAGTGGTTCCCGATGGGAGGCTTTGTCGGAGACGACTTTGATGACTATGAAACCTTCTTTGAGCGCGCAAAAGACATCATGTGGCATGCGGTACTACCTCTTATCTGTTACCTGATTGGTGACTTTGCAACGCTAACGATGACAATGAAAAATAACCTGATGGAAAACTTGTCATCCGATTACATTCGTACTGCGATTGCAAAAGGTTTGCCATTTAAGAAAGCAGTACGCAAGCACGCGCTGCGCAATAGTTTGATTCCAATCGCCTCTCACTTTGGTAATTCATTGTTGTTCTTTATGACAGGTGCATTCCTTATTGAAGTAATTTTCAATATTGATGGCATCGGCCTGCTTGGTTATGAGTCCATCATGGAGCGCGATTATCCTGTAGTTATGGGCATCGTAGCTATCAACGCGGTATTGCTACTGATCGGTAATATCATTTCAGATATCTGTGTTGCTTTAGTCGACCCACGAGTGAAGTTTGGAGCGTAATATGATTAAAGTTAGCCCATTAACTCAAAAGAAGTTCCGTCACTTTAAAGAAATCAAACGCGGTTATTGGTCATTTTTGATCTTATCAACCATGCTGATCCTTTCATTGTTTTCGGAGCTGTTGATCAACAGTAAGGCACTGGTCGTTAAGTACGATGGTAGTTTTTACTTTCCTGTCGTCAGTGATGTCCGCTTGGGTTCTGAGTTTGGCCAAGCTTCTTCTAGTGAAGCAGACTACCGAGAGCTACAAAAGGTATTCGAATTAGAAGGTGGCGATAACTTCGTTGTATTACCTATTGTACCTTGGAACCCATACGAGCAAGACTTTAGCGGTGATTTCCCACCTACAGCGCCAAGCGCCGAAGATAAGCACTACCTAGGTACTGATGTGATTGGTCGAGATATTTTAGCTCGATTGGTTTATGGCTTTCGAACGGCAATGGGCTTTGCGTTGCTAACCATGGCCATCTCGTATGCGATTGGTACTGCCGTGGGTTGTGCGATGGGCTTCTGGGGCGGAAAATTTGACTTATTTGTTCAGCGTTTGATCGAGGTCTGGTCAATGGTTCCGTTTTTGTACGTCATCATGATCCTCGTCTCGATAGTGCAACCAACCTTTACTCTGTTCGTCGGTATTAACGTACTCTTTGGGTGGATGGGGATGACTTGGTACATGCGTACCATGACCTATAAAGAGTCGGCTCGTGAATACGTAATGGCAGCACGTGCATTAGGTGCGTCAACCGGCCGTATCCTGTTCAACCACATCCTGCCAAATACCATGGTAATGATTGTGACGCTGGCACCATTTACTATCGCAGCGAACATCACAGCACTGACAGCACTAGATTACCTAGGCCTTGGCCTGATGCCTCCGACACCAAGTTGGGGTGAGTTATTGCAACAAGGTAAGTCGAACCTAGACTCGCCATGGATCGTTGCTTCTGTTGTTAGCTCTATCGTACTGGTGCTAGTGATGGTGACCTTTATTGGTGAAGCTATCCGAGCTGCATTCGACCCGAAAAAATTCACGCGCTACGTTTAAGTAAGCATTGTGAGCAGAACATAAAAAGGGAAGTTTTATGAAAAAATTATTATTAGCGTCAACGCTGAGCGCCCTGAGTTTTGGTGCGATGTCAGCAACGCTTCCGACTGACTTAAACTGGCAAACAAACTGGGATGAGCCTCAATATGGCTCTCCTGAAGCAAAACGTGGTGGTACCTTCCGAGCGTATATGTCGAGCTTTCCTCAGACTTTGCGTAGTGTTGGCCCCGATGCCAACTCAGGTTTGCGTTCTTATATCCTGGATGAAACACCGGGATTGGTTGTACGTCACCCTGATACTCTCGAATTTATTCCGGAGTTAGCTAATGAGTGGGCGTTAGCGGGCGATAACAAAACCGTTTATTTTAAACTGAACCCAGAAGCAAAATGGTCAGATGGTAAACCTGTCACTGCCGACGATTTTGTATTTATGCTGAAGTTCTATCGCTCGAAAGACATTCTTGAGCCATGGTATAACGATTACTATAACAAGACTGTCGAAGATGTGATTAAGTTCGATGATTTAACGTTCGCGGTTAAAGCCGCGAAAGAACTCAATCCTGAAGAGTTGTTGTTAAGAATGGGCGCACTGCGTCCTCGTCCTGCTCATTTCTATGCGAATCCAAAGAAAGATGAGAATGGTGATGGTATTCACGACAACTTTGTTCGCTATTACAACTTTAAGAGTGAACCAACTACGAGTGCTTACTACCTAGCGGATATCAAAAAAGGTAAAAGCGTTACCTTTAAACACGTAGGCGAAGACTGGTGGGGTTACTCGAACAAGTACTACCAAAACCGTTATAACGTCGACAAGATTCGCATCACCGTCATCCGTGATAACGATATTGCCAAGAAGCACTTTGAGAAAGGTAGTTTAGATGCATTTGGTCTGGTTCTACCAAGCTTATGGCATGACAAATCCAATACCGCACCTTACCAAAAAGGCTACATTCAGAAGTTCTGGGGTTACAACCAATACCCTGTAGGGGCTGGCGGTGTTTGGATGAATACTGCAATGCCATTATTGGATGATTTAAACATCCGCAAAGGCATTACTCACTCGATCGACTTTGATGGCATGATCGAAAATATCATGCGTGGTGACTACAGCCGTAAGCCTAACCCAACAGGATACGGCCACGGCAAATACACGTTGCCAGATGCTAAAGCTCCGAAATTTGACCCAGAAAAAGCGGCACAAGCGTTTGCTGCAGCTGGTTTTGATAAGATTGGTTCGGACGGTATCCGTATCAATGACAAAGGCCAACGTTTGAGCTTCGAATTGACGTACGCGACACCAGTACACACGCCTCGTATCGCCTTTGTGCGCGAGCAGGCTAAATTGGCTGGTTTAGACATTGAGCTTAAGCTGATCGATGGCTCGTCGATGTTCAAATATGTGCGTGAGAAGAAACATGATTTAGCGTTCCTTGATATGGGTACTTCTGAGATACCAACCTATTGGGAATACTTCCACTCAGTGAACGCGAATAAGCCTCAAACCAACTCGTTCACAAACTACAGCACGCCTGAACTTGATGCGAAGATCATCGATTATCGCTTCAATATGGACATGGACAAAAAGATCCAACTTGGTCATGAAATCCAGCGTGACATTATTGATGCGCACGTGATTGTTCCTGGTTATATGGTGCCTTACGTTCGTTATGGCCACTGGCGTTGGTTAAAGCTGCCAGAGAAGCCAATGAACCGTATGACGGAAGCACTGTTTAGCGGTGGCATCATTGGTGATGGCACTTACTGGATTGATACTGATGTGAAGAAAGAAACCCAGAAGGCGATGAAATCGGGTAAGACTTTTGAACCGGTTGTTGTCGTTGATGACACTTATAAGCTGTAAGGATGTGTTATGGAAAACGATGTAATCCTGAGTGTTAAAGATCTTGAGGTTGAATTCATTACGGATGATGGACCTGTCAAAGTACTGCATGGCGTGAACTTTGATGTTCGTGCTGGGCGTACCCTTGGTCTAGTTGGTGAGTCGGGCAGTGGTAAGAGTGTCACGTCGATGTCGATAATGGGTCTGTTGCCAAAACCATACGGTAATATCGTCAATGGTGAGGTCAATTACCGTGGTACAGACCTTGCCACATTACCAGCAGAAGAAATGTACGCCATGCGCGGCGACCGCATTTCTATTATTTTCCAAGACCCGATGACGGCTTTGAATCCCGTACATAGTATCGGGCGCCAACTGTGCGAAGTCTTGGAGTTGCACCGTCCTGAATTGGATAAGAGGCAAAGAGAGTCTTACGCGCTAGAAATGCTGGCCAAAGTAAAAATCCCAATGCCAGAAAAGCGTCTGAATGAATACCCACACAACCTATCGGGTGGCATGCGTCAGCGTGTGATGATCGCGATGGCATTAGCGTGTAAACCAGACATTCTTATCTGTGATGAACCAACCACAGCACTGGATGTAACCGTGCAGGCGTCTATTCTTGAACTAATGAATGAGCTTCAAGAAGAAACGGGCATGGCGATGATTTTTATCACTCATGATCTTGGTGTGGTTGCGGAAGTGTGTGATGACGTAGCCGTGATGTACGGTGGTCGTATTGTGGAAAAAGCCGAGATTTTCGAGCTGTTTGATAACCCACAGCACCCTTATACAGAACGTTTAATGGGTTTGATGCCGAGTTTAGATAACGAACCTAAACAGATGATCGATATTAAACCGATCGATGCCAGTATGTTTGCTAGCTAACTGGTGCAAAGTGAACAAGTCATAAAAGAGGATGTTATGGCAAAAGAAGTATTAAGAATTGAAGATCTTAAGCAGCACTTTGTATCAGGTAAAGGACTGTTTAAGAAAGGCTACACCATTAAAGCCGTTGATGGCGTGTCGTTATCAGTAGGTGAGGGGGAAACTCTAGGCCTAGTTGGTGAATCTGGCTGTGGTAAAAGTACCCTAGGTCGTACTATTTTGAAATTGTACGAGCCAACAGAAGGTAAGATTTTCTTTGAAGGTAAAGACATCACCAAATTGTCTGTGAAACAAATGCGCTCATTGCGTAAAGACATGCAAATTGTCTTTCAAGACCCGATGGAATCGCTTAACCAACGCCATACGATTGGAATGATTCTCGAAGAGCCGTACGTGATTCACAACATTGGTACGTCTTCAGAGCGTAAGCAATGGGTGAAAGAGCTGTTGGTCAAAGTCGGTTTGCCAGAAACGGCAGTGAACCGTTATCCACATGAATTCTCTGGTGGTCAACGTCAGCGTATTGGTATTGCTCGTGCGATCGCTCTTAAACCGAAGTTGTTGATTTGTGATGAGTCAGTCTCTGCGTTAGACGTATCGGTTCAGGCTCAGATCTTGAATTTGTTACTGCAACTTCAGCAAGAGATGAATCTGGCCATCATCTTCATCTCTCATGATTTGTCTGTAGTGAAACATGTGTCCGATAAAGTGGCGGTGATGTACTTTGGCAAAGTGGTGGAAGCGGGCAACGCGAAAGAAATTTACGCGAACCCTCAAAATGACTACACCAAAAAACTACTATCCGCGATTCCTATCACGCACCCTAAATACCGCAAGAAAAAGCGCGTGGCAGAAAAAAAGCAGCAAGTGGCGTAAAGTCACCTTCTAGGTAAAATGAAACGCTCCTATTAATTGGGGCGTTTTTTCTTTCTGCCGGTGAGGTTTGTCAGTTCAGCTTACTCAACTCTGCGTGCTACACTGCAAACTTACTCCTTTGATTTGCTTGGATAGTTGGCCATGCCGTCGCATTTACCTAAATCATTCAGTCGTCCCTTTCTGAAAATCTTTCATCTGCTTGAAGCCGTGCTTTTGGTTGCTATTACTCTGGCGACTGTTTGGGCTATGGTCGAAGAGTTTGTCCATATTTACGTGCAAAAGCGTGTTGCACTCGATGATATCTTATTGATGTTCATCTATCTGGAAGTGCTTGCTATGGTTGGGCAGTTTGTGATGAACGGTAAGATACCAGTCCGTTACCCAATTTACATTGCCATGATGGCCATTGCTCGCTATATCACTCTCGGAATGAAAGAGCTCGACTCAGTGATGATAGTGTGGTTGTCTTTGGCCGCGTTTATTCTAGCTGCCGCTACTTTGGTTATTCGAGTCGGTCATCATTATTGGCCGTATATTGATAATCAAACCGCCGAAAAAGATGAATAATGTTAAGCCTCGCCAAGTGCGAGGCTTTGTTTTTGTGTGAAGGGGAATCACATCTACACGACTTTGGGGTAAAAAAGTGTAAAGTCACCTCAAGCACTATTGTTTCTTGTCTGTTTGACAGTTATCTTCACGCTATCCCGTATTCTCCTCTTTATGAGACATTGTGATGCTGATGAAAAGCACATCCACAATTTGCTTCCTGCTCTCTGCTTTGATGGCTTTTATGCTGTCGAGTGGCGTAGCTCGTGCAGAGGTCTCACCCGGTTACTCAGATAACACTCCCAATGCAGAAGTGATGCACTTTAGCTATTGTGATATCGAGTTTAATTCCGTCAACAAGGAAGAACCGGGTTGTTGTGAACCGGGCGGAACATGCTTCGAAAAACAATGTTGTTCCCATGGTCATGCTTCGGGCACGGCAGTTGTCGAAACCCAGCAACGTTCATATGAGGCACCATATCGTCATGAGCTTGCTACTAGCCAAACTTCTATCTATACCAGTGCAGATATGCACTCTCACTATCGTCCTCCGATAGCTTAATTCCTATCTCGCAGCATATCGCTGCCAACAATGTCACTGCACGCATTACCGTGCGAATTTGTTACGCGTGTAAATAGCTTTTTTATTTACACCGCCCTGTGATGGGAACTAAAAAATGAAAACCACTTTAATTGCTCGTAACGAGCGCCTTGCTGCGTATCTGCCAAACCTTGTTAATGCTCAACAAGCGGGAGGTCGTCATGACGTATAAGCATCTACCAATTATCTTGTTCGTGTCTGTGTGTTTGATTTGGGGCACCACGTGGTTTGCGATGGAAGTAGCGGTGCAAACTATTCCACCTATCTTTGCTACTGGACTGCGTTTTCTGATTGCCGCACCGCTATTAATCATGTTGGCTAAACACCTCAAACAACCTCTGTTTTTCCCTAAAGGTAAAGTGTTCTGGATGTTCGTCGTTGCGATTTTCTATTTCGCGATTCCGTTTACCTTGATGATTTTTGGGGAACAATACATTTCATCGGGCCTTGCTTCGATCATCTTCGCCAATATGCCGATAGCGGTGATGGTGACATCGAGTCTGTTTCTTGGGCTTAGGTTACGTAAATCCCAGATTGTCGGCCTTTTGGTCGCGGTTCTGAGCTTAATTCTGATTCTGGCGAAAGAAATGAGTCTAGGTGGAGAGGATTATCTGCTGGGCTTTCTCGCTCTAGGTGGGGCGGTCGCGATTCATGCAGTGATGTATGTGTTTGTTGAAAAGTTCTGTAAAGGCATTCCAGTACTGACTTACAACGCCTTTCCAAGCTTTGTTGCTTCTGTGCTGTTGTTTATCACCTCACTGATCGTCGAGCGACCAGATATTTCTCAGTTCTCGGTGGACTCGATTAGCGCTGTGATTTATCTCGGTATGTTTGCTAGCGTAGGTGGCATTGTGGCGTACTTTAAGCTTGGACAAGTGTCGACGCCGTTTACTGCCTCGATCTGTTTTTTGTTTTTCCCGTTGATTGCACTGAGTCTTTCTACATGGATTGCGGGTAACAGTTTGTCGTTGGTTTCTGTCGCTCTGCTGCTGCCATTATTGGGCGGTATTTTTGTCACTAAAGCTGAACCTACTTTCTGGCAGCGTTTTCGCCTCAAGTCTGCAGAGCAAAAGCCTGTGCTATGTGAACATTGTATGAAGAACATCAATGCCTAAAACAGACTAAAAGTCATGAAAAAGCCCCATTTGATTGGGGCTTTTGACGTAATGCTATTTACCTTGTTCGTTACGCAGATACATGATGGCAACCATGCTAAAGCCAATAAATTGCCATAGATATTGTCCATCACTTGCACCTGTAATGGTTTGGGTGAAAGCCATACAACCCGTTACGAACAGAGATGCAAAAGCCGCATAGAGTAGCCACGGACGCTCTTTTCCAGCCATAAACTCACCTGCCAGCACCGAGCGAATCACCAATAAAAACGGTAAGCACTGCAAAGCAATGAGGATCGGGAACATAAAGTCAAACGTTGGACTTAGCAGTGCATGACCGACTTGGCTCTTATCCCAAGTTCCAACGATATAACCTTTCCAGCCAGCCCAAGTATCGCCTGCATGGGCGGTGTCAGGCGTGATGAAGCCAAGTAGCACGCCCATCACTTTATCGATAAAGCCATTTTTAAACCAAAAGACGAACAGAAAGATCTGGATTGGAATGATCTGAAAAGCAAACTTCTTCAACATGTGTGTATCCCAAGAAATGAATGATTTGGTTTACAAGTATGTGGAAGGCACGTTTTTTACGCTTGATGCAAGGCAAGCGAGTTGAACTCCAAACAAAAATCAAACATCCAGAATGCCCATCAGCATTGGGGAGGCTGACTTAACAATAGGCGAGAGCTGCGATTTTTCACTCCGCTTTATTTGAGACTATTTTGCTGTTTGGAATAGGTTTGCTTTTTGTGAAGATTCAATAAGATCAAACAGTTGCCCGTTATGCTCTTTTTTCATCTCAGTATAGCGTTGGTAATTGTATTGCGAGCCTTTCGGGTTATCTGCGAGTTTGTCAGCCACGCTGAGTAAGTAAAAACTGATTGGGCTTGGCGTGCTTTCTGCTGCGTAAAACAAGTACGGGAAGGCTTGATTAGGGTGCTGGTTGATAAGCAAAGCGAGCCCCAAAGTGAGGTTGGCAATATCACAACGTGGGTTCAGTTCTAACGCCTGCTTAGCTGAGTGAAGTGCTTGTTCTCGGTCTTCTTGTTTGTGCTCGCGTAAGTAAGCTAAAGCTTCAGAGTAAGACAACAAAGCGCTGACCAAATAGCTGTCTCGCCCTTGCTGTTGAATCGCATTAAGCTGTTGAGCAATATCCGAAAAAGCGGGACCTCCCTTACCTTGGTAGAAAAGAGAAATCCCTTCAGAGATCACTTTCCAATCGTCATAGTTACTGATGGACGTCACGCGGTGGCTAGCCACTTCGTAATCGGAACTCATTGGTGCAATGATGGCTTTGATTTCTAAAATCACATCACCGATAGCATCGAAGAAGTTATCTTGGTTAAACGTCTTCTCTACCTTTTGGCTCTGGTTGGGTTGATGGTTGTTTTGCACCAAGACGCTAAGCACATAATTGCCATCTACTTTCTTAATCCAGCTTTTGAGCTCAACACCGTGGTTGGCAAGAGACTGCTTACTTTGTTGGGATAACTGAGAATAGTGATAACCGGATAGGTTTTTGGCTGAATTTAGACCATAGAAGAGATAGTTATATACGCTTTCTGCTATTTCAAAGTTGCTGCTGGAATCGAGCGTAATATCATGAATATAAACGGGCACTACGTCACTTTGTTGTGCTGTTATCACCGTTGTTTCATCTGTGGTGTCACCATTTTTTACTACCCAAGCCCCAATAAGCCCAACCGTCAGGATTGCAGCTACAGCTAAAACCATACGTTTGTTTTTAGGCTTTGCGGTACGAGTAAGAGGAACCGCTTCTTCAGTGATAGGAGGGCGCGTTATGCTTGGCTCAGTCACTTCGATATCAAGTAAGTAACCTTGCTTAGGAATGGTCTGAATGATGCGATACGGACGCGTTTTGTCCTGAAGCTGACTGCGCAGTAGACTAATGACTTGTGACTTGTCTCACCAAGTTGTCGGAAACTTGCGTCCTTTGCCAGACATCATCGGCGATTTGCTGGGTACTCAGTACTTTCCCACGACTCTCGATAAAGTAGCTCAGCAATCTTGCTTGCAATGGCTCTAAGTGAACCTCCTCACCATCAATTATCAACTGATTTTTATCAGGATAGAAAGAAATAGGGGAGTCATGTTGCAGGACGAAGCAATGCGGACGAGTCATGGCGATTCAATGGTTTAGAAGTAACCACACAAGACTATTGGTTTTATATATAGTAAGCAAGTGAAGCATCAGCAAATAAAAAGCCCCGCAGTGCGAGGCTCTTTAGATATCTCATCGAGGTCTTTATTACTCGATGTTCTGAATTTGTTCGCGCATTTGCTCAATCAGAACTTTCAGTTCAACACCTGATGCAGTGATGTCTGTGCTGATTGATTTTGACGCTAGCGTGTTCGATTCACGGTTGAACTCTTGCATCATGAAATCTAAACGACGACCGACTGCGCCACCTTTCTTCAGGATGTTTGTGGTTTCTTTTACGTGAGAATCAAGACGGTCTAGCTCTTCTGCTACGTCTGATTTCTGTGCCAGAAGGATAAGCTCTTGCTCAACGCGAGATGGGTCTAGCTCTACTTTCGCATCTTCAAACTTCGAGAACAGACGCTCACGTTGCCACTCTAGGATTTCTGGCATGCGTGCGCGAACTTTCACGACTTCTGATGTGATCGCTTCTAGGCGTTGTTCGATAAGCGCTTTCATGTTGTCGCCTTCACGGCCACGCGCTTCGATGAACTCACCAATTGCTTCATCAAATGCAGCAAGCAGTTCTTTGTTCACCTCATCCATATTTTGCTCAGGTGTTTCCATCACACCAGGCCATTGCATGACTTGGAATGGGTTGATGCGGCTTAGTTCGCCAGTCATGTGCATCACTTGCTCAGCAGCTTTGATCACTTGGTTTGCCAGTGCTTCGTTAATGCTAAGCTCTGCTTTTGCTGCTGGGTTTGCTTCAAAACGCAGATTACATTCTACTTTGCCGCGAGCTAGGCGCTTACGAAAACGCTCACGCAGTACTGGCTCAAGAGCACGGAACTGCTCTGGCATGCGGAAGTAAGTTTCTAGGTAGCGTTGGTTTACACTGCGGATCTCCCACACTGCACTGCCCCAATCGCCTTTTACTTCTTTGCGCGCATACGCTGTCATACTGTAAATCATCGAATTTTCCTGTCTTTTAAATTTGCTGAAAATTACCACGCAATAGTAGCACAGCAAGATGGCAGAGGCTTTGCTATTCTGTGACGAGATTGTCCAGATAGCTTTATTTAATCGATTCCGTTATAATCTGCGCCCAACCAAATCGTCTTCTCCTCATTACTTAAGGTAGATGCCCATGCGTCCAAACGATCGCAAGGCGGACCAAGTTCGCCCAATCAAAATTACTCGTAACTACACAGCTTATGCTGAAGGCTCAGTGTTAGTTGAATTTGGTAACACCAAAGTGTTGTGTAATGCGACCGTTGAAGAGTCTGTGCCTCGTTGGCTAAAAGGTCAAGGTAAAGGCTGGGTAACGGCTGAATACGGCATGCTACCTCGTGCAACTCACTCGCGTACTCGTCGTGAAGCGGCGAACGGTAAGCAAGGTGGTCGTACGATGGAAATCCAACGCTTGATCGCACGTAGCCTACGCGCTGTGGTTGATCTACAAGCGATGGGTGAGTTCATGATCACAGTTGACTGTGATGTTATCCAAGCAGACGGCGGCACTCGCACTGCATCTATCAGCGGCGCAAGCGTTGCAATGGCAGACGCGTTTCAACACCTAGTGGATAGCGGCAAGCTAAAAGCAAACCCAATGAAAGGCCACGTAGCGGCAGTTTCAGTTGGTTTGCTAGGTGATGATGTTCTGTGTGACCTTGAGTACGTTGAAGATTCAGCGGCAGACACAGACATGAACGTTGTGATGACAGAAGAAGGTAAGATGATTGAAATTCAGGGCACCGCAGAAGGTGAACCGTTCAGTCATGAGCAGCTGATGGCACTGTTAGAGTCGGCGAAAGTCGGCATTACGGAAATTGTCGCAGCGCAGAAGGCGGCGTTAGCCAATTGATTTTAATAGCTCCCATTATGGGGGCTATTTTTTTATCTCCGTCGTATATGAATCTACAGCGTTGTTCGCTGCGCTTTTCTACTGGAGCGCCAGTCCGACCTATTTACATAGGAAGACTATGCTCATAGGGATAGAAAAACTTGCTGCCTAGCTGTAAATCCATCTACTTAGGAGATAACGCATTAGTGTTTATTAACTGCTTGGGAATATGGATACCAAGCCTGTATTTAGAGAGAAAATAATGAAAGCATACCAGCGTGAATTTATTGAGTTTGCACTTGAGAAAGAAGTTCTTAAGTTTGGTGAGTTTACTTTGAAATCTGGCCGTAAAAGCCCGTACTTCTTTAACGCTGGTCTTTTCAATACTGGTCGTGACCTAGCGCGTCTTGGTCGTTTTTACGCTGCAGCGCTGGCGGACTCCGGCATTGAGTTTGATGTACTGTTTGGCCCTGCATACAAAGGTATCCCAATCGCGACTACAACAGCTGTAGCGCTAGCGGATCACCACGACATTGACACGCCTTACTGCTTCAACCGTAAAGAAGCAAAAGACCACGGCGAAGGTGGCAACCTTGTAGGTTCAGCGCTTGAAGGTCGTATCATGCTAGTAGATGACGTAATCACAGCAGGTACCGCGATTCGCGAATCAATGGAAATCATCCAAGCAAACGGTGCGGACCTAGCAGGTGTATTAGTTGCGATTGACCGCCAAGAAAAAGGCAAAGGTGAGCTGTCTGCGATTCAAGAAGTGGAGCGTGACTTTGGTTGTGCAATCATCTCAATCGTTAGTTTGACTGACCTTGTGACTTTCCTTGAAGAAAAAGGTACAGACAAAGAGCACCTAGAAGCAGTAAAAGCGTACCGCGCGGAATACGGCATTTAATTGCTCTTTCATCATTGAAGAAAAAGGGGCTGGTGGATATCCATCAGCCCCTTTCTTTTGTCTTTATCACTTACTTATAGCGAATACCTTTTGGCGCATTTTCATCAGCCATGGTCTTGTAGCGTTTGTGTAGCCACATCCACTGCTCTGGTGCGCGCAGAATCACTTCTTCTACAAAGGTGTTCATGTAAGCCGCTGCCGCTACTTCGTCTTTTTTCGGATAGTCGGCTTCAATGCACTTATCAGCGATGATTTCATACTTACCATCTCCATTGCGGAAGCCTGAGCCCGGAATTATCGAGCACTTGGACGTGTAAGCCAGAATGCTGGTGCCAGTTGTAGTACAAGCGTCTTCAATTGCGAAGAAAGGGACGAATACCGATTTGTTACGACCGTAATCGTGATCCGGTAAGTAAAACAAACGCTCACCGCTGCGTAGAACACGAATCATTTGTTTAACGTCTTTGCGGTCAATGAGTTTATTGCCGTTGTGTGTGCGTCCCCAGTACTGAATGAAGTTGTACGCTGGGTTGTTGTGCGGGCGGAAAGCGCCATAGCCTGCAACACCTAACACACCGAAAGCACGAGCGGTGATTTCAAGATTTAAAGCATGTACACAACACAGTAATACACCTTTACCTTCTGTGGCTTTCTCACGAAGTGCGACTAGGTCTTTCTCAATGATCAGAGTTTTGAAACGCCATGTCGGCCAAAACCAAGTGATACCGGTTTCGATCAGTGCCATACCGGTATTCTTGAAGTTCTCTTCAACAATGTGTTGGATCTCTTCAGGCGCTTTATCTGGAAAAGCCAGTTCAAGGTTACGTGTCGCGACATGGACACGACCTTTGCCGTAGCGCATACCGAGGTGGCCAAGTGTACGGCCTAACGACAGCAACATACGGTATGGAAGGATATTGACCACGATAGCCAAAAAGCCAAAGCCGAGCCAAACACCCCAGTTACGAGGGTGGAGAAGTGAAAGAGAAAACTCCGGCTTAGTGAATTTGTCTTTACTCATAATCTCTACTTAATTTGTGCGCTGAGAAGTGCCCAATACTCGTCAAAGTTCGCGGTTGGTTGGTATTTGAAATCACTACGAACAAAGCGGTTCAAGCTGCCTTCAACTTGTCCTAGGATTTGAGCCGCCAAAATGCGCTCTTCCACTGGGAACGATTTGCCTTCACGGATTTTACGTTCACGTAGGATCTGACGAAGTTGCGTTTCGATACGTTCAAACAGTTGGTTGATGCGATCGCGTAGGCGCTCATTTTCAAACATTAGAGCATGACCAGAAAGAATGCGTGTCAAACCTGGGTTACGTTCTGAGAATGCCAAGATAAGATGCATTACCATACGAATGCGCTCTAGCGTGTCTTTCTCATCATCCAAAATGCGGTTGATACGAGTCATGAGTGCTTCTTCGATGAACTCAATCAAGCCTTCAAACATGCGAGCTTTACTTGGGAAGTGGCGGTAAAGTGCCGCTTCTGAAACACCGACCTGTTTCGCCAATTTTGCCGTAGTAATGCGTGAAGCCCCTTCTGTAGATTCAAGCATCTGCGCGAGAGCTTGCAAGATTTCTTCACGACGATTGGATTTTTTACTGCCGGCCATTTAGTTACTTCCTTTCAAAATACAAAGTTGAGCGGAGGGGATTATAAGACGCTCTTTGGCATCAAACTAGACCAGTGAGGAGGTAATGGGAGCTTTAACACCCTCACTTGTCATGTTTGTACCAAATTTGTGCCAGTTTTCTATGAAAAGCGAATGGTAATTACATCAATTCGTGCATTTTTTCCAAAATTCTGAAACTTAGCGCTTCTTTGGATTCTAATGCCAACGCCTGTTCGCCTTCTGGCCAGAATAAAGTGATGGCGTTGTCGTTACTGTTAAAACCTTGGCCTTCAACAGAAACATCGTTCGCACAAATCATATCGAGGTTTTTCTTTACCAGTTTACCGCGAGCGTAGGTTTCTACGTCGTTGGTCTCTGCTGCAAAACCAACTGTGAATGGACGTTGCTCTGTCATGTTGGCGACGGTCGCTACGATATCAGGATTTCTGACCATGTTGATGGTCATCTGATCGTTGTTTTCGGTCTTTTTCAACTTTTGAGACGCCACATTTTCTGGACGGTAATCTGCTACGGCGGCGCAGCTAATGAAAGCATCGTGGTTAGGCGCGTGAGCCATTACAGCATCATGCATCTCTTGTGCACTCGCAACATTGATACGCTCAACACCTGCTGGCGTATTCAAGCTGACGGGTCCACTGACTAGCGTGACCTTCGCACCCAATTGCGCTGCGGCATTTGCTAGTGCAAAGCCCATCTTTCCTGAGCTGTGGTTAGAAATGTAACGCACTGGGTCAATCGCTTCACGAGTTGGACCTGCGGTGATCAGTACCGATTTTCCTGCCAATAGTTTCGGTTGGAAGAACTGCTCACATAAGCCGACAAGTTGCATTGGCTCTAGCATTCGACCAGGACCAACATCGCCACATGCTTGCTCACCGGCCGCAGGGCCCCAAATGTGCATACCACGGCGTGCCAGTGTGGCGATGTTTTCTTGAGTTGCGACGTTACGGTACATCTGCTGATTCATTGCTGGTGAAACAGCGATAGGAGAATCTGTCGCAAGTACTAGCGTAGTGAGCAAATCATTACCCATGCCTGCCGACATACGTGCAATCAAATCTGCAGTTGCAGGAGCAAGAAGAACCAAATCTGCCCATTTTGCCAGTTCAATGTGACCCATCGACGCTTCTGCTGCTGGGTCTAACAAGCTATCCGACACCGGGCGCCCAGAAACTGCCTGCATGGTTAAGGGAGTAATGAACTCCTTCGCCGCTTTGGTCATCACTACTTGAACTTGCGCGCCTCTTTCTATTAGGCGACGGGTTAGCTCCGCACATTTATACGCGGCAATACCGCCACTGATGCCGAGTAGAATTTTCTTTCCTGCTAGTGTTTGCATGTGAGATCTCCAATTTTTCTGGCGACGAGTTTAGCACAATTGAATCTTTCATCGCTCAAGCAAATCTGGCGTTAAGATAATCCATATCAAACTACAGAATATTAATTATTGGGATTTCTAGAGCCTCAATAATAGTTTTTTGTGTTCAAATTTTAGAGAAGAGGTCTATGCCTTTTTAAGGAATCCACAGGAGAGAAAAGACGATCTGGTTGAACGCGGTACATTCTGATGGATTGCTAAATTACATAAAAAAGCTGCGGCTAACGGAAAAAACAAAAGTTAGTTTCGAATTTCTGCTTTTGTTTTGTGCAATAGGAGTTCACTAGAGAAAGAGAGCTCATGATGACCCTTAAATCCTTACCTACTGATTCTATGCCACGAGAGAAGCTGCTACACAGAGGGCCGCAAGCTTTGAGCGATGCTGAACTATTGGCGATTTTTCTTCGCACTGGCACACAAGGTATGAATGTCATCGAATTGGCTGATTTTCTTATTCAAGATTTCGGTTCACTTCGCCAGCTTTTTTCTGCAACCGAAAAAGAGTTCTGCCAACACAAAGGGTTGGGACAAGCGAAATACGTGCAGTTACAAGCTGTCTTGGAAATGACGCAACGTTATTTAGCCGAAACCTTAAAGCGTGGTGATGCATTAACCAGCCCCGAACAAACTAAAATGTACCTTTCTTCTATATTAAGAGATCGACAAAGAGAGGCTTTCTACATTCTTTTCTTAGATAACCAGCATAGAGTAATAAAAGATGAGATTTTGTTTGAAGGCACACTAGATGCCGCGTCGGTTTATCCGAGAGAAGTGGTCAAGCGAGCCCTGCATCATAACGCAGCTGCTTTGATTCTGGCACACAATCACCCGTCTGGTGTTGCAGAGCCGAGCCAAGCAGACAGACGAATTACGCGACGATTAATCGATGCTTTAGCGCTGGTGGATATACGGATTTTGGACCATTTCGTTATCGGTGATGGCGAAAGCGTTTCTTTTGCAGAAAGAGGGTGGATATAACTGTGCATTTTTTAGGTTGTTAGTTGCTAAAAATCTGCTATCATCCTCGCCACTAAATTTTTAACTGAATTCAGCTTGGACTGCTAGAAAAAACCTGCTGTCTAAAAAAAGATCACGAAAACCTGTAAAAAGGATCTGTTCGGGTCTTGAGCAATGCATATCAAGTTAGTATAATGCGCGACCTTTGATAGCCTTGTATGGATTTTCCATAGCGGTTCTTAACCTCTAACTTCTTTCCGAGAAATAGAGAGGTTCGGCCACCAAGGTTGATATCGAGCTGAAACGATTTTGGAGAAGACATTCATGTCACGAGTATGCCAAGTAACTGGTAAGCGTCCAGTAACGGGTAACAACCGTTCACACGCACGAAATGCTACTAAGCGTCGTTTTCTGCCGAACCTACAAACTCATCGTTTCTGGGTAGAGAGCGAAAAACGTTTTGTTAAACTACGCCTTACTGCAAAAGGTATGCGCATCATCGACAAGAAGGGTATCGATACTGTTCTTGCTGATATCCGTGCACGTGGCGAAAACGTTTAAGAGGAAATAGGCAATGGCAAAGAAAGGCGTTCGTGAGAAAATCCGTCTAGTATCTTCAGCAGGTACTGGCCACTTCTACACAACAGATAAGAACAAGCGTAACATGCCAGGCAAATTTGAGATCAAGAAATTTGATCCAGTTGTACGCCAGCACGTTATGTACAAAGAAGCTAAAATCAAATAATTGGTTTTGTCTCTTTGACGATTTAAAAAGCCCAACTCTCGAGTTGGGCTTTTTATTACCTAAAATTCAGTAATCCTTCACTTCATCCCTTCTTTCACGTGTTTCCATACAGATGTTCTAGTCAAAATTCATACGCTTTGGTAGTTTGTTGATAACTACAGGAGATTAGGAACTGCTATGCGCGTTAGTCCGGCCCGTCGCCGTCGTTGGAACAATATTCTTATCCTAGGCATCATCGTTTTTATGGTGATCTTGAATGCGCCAACCTTGATCAAAACCTACCTTGTCGAAGAACCCATGGATCCTTACCCCAATTTATTGCGCTCTGATCATGAAGTGAGTGCTATTTACTTCTCAGGTTGGGAATTAGAGAAACAAAATGGGCAATGGCAATCGAACATTAAAGCTAATATTCCCGTACAAGAGATTGTGACTCGTTGGCAATCTTTGGAAGGGACTGAGCTGACCTCAGAACAATACGATAATTTAAAGTCTCAGTTGTCTTCTCCAGAAAGTATTGAGATCTGGTACCAAGACTTAGAAGAACCGCAACGAGTGACCTTTTATCGGCTTGGCGACTTTTGGTTGTTTAAAAACTGGCAAGATAAATGGATTGCGATTTCTGTTGATGGCAACTACATCATGCCCAAGTAAGCCTTACGAATAACCCTTTTCAAAGGCTGTGTTTGTCTTTGTTCTTTTCGATTATGCTAGCCACCCAATATCAATGCTCTTAGCGTTTTAAGGAGAATTAAATGCCTGAATTACCAGAAGTTGAAGTAAGCCGAATGGGCATCAGTCCACACATGGTTGGCGAGACGATTAAGGCATTTGTATTCCGAACCCCGAAACTGCGTTGGGATATCCCTCAAGAGTTGAAGAAGCTAGAAGGGCAGGTGATTCGTAATATCAGTCGCCGCGCTAAGTATCTGTTGATTGAAACGGACGAAGGTACTGCGATTGTTCATTTAGGAATGTCGGGTTCACTGCGTGTGCTTGATGCTGATTTTCCTCCAGCAAAGCACGATCATGTGGATCTCAAACTTACTAATGGAAAAATACTGCGCTACAACGATCCACGCCGTTTTGGCGCATGGCTGTGGAGCGCACCAAATGAATCACATGCTGTATTAGGTCATATGGGACCAGAACCTTTGACTGAAGAGTTCAATGCTGATTACGTAGCGGAGAAAGCCAAAGGTAAGCGCGTTGCGGTTAAACAGTTCATTATGGACAATAAAGTCGTCGTCGGAGTCGGAAACATTTACGCCAACGAATCTTTGTTTAAATCGCGCATTCATCCCACTCGCCCTGCAGGTAAGCTAACCAAGAAAGAATGGCAATTGCTGGTGGAGAACATCAAAGCCACGCTAGAGATCGCCATTCAGCAAGGCGGAACGACATTGAAAGACTTCGCCCAAGCAGATGGCAAGCCAGGTTACTTCGCACAAGAGTTATTAGTTTACGGAAAAGCCGGAGAGCTATGCCCAGAATGCGGCGAAGCTCTCCAAGAACAAAAGATAGGCCAACGCAATACCTTCTTCTGTGGGGAATGTCAGAAGTAAAACTTAAGAGCGGAAGGGCAAGATTACATTTGTCCTGATTTCTCGAAGTATTTTTTCGCGACCAATAATGAAATTAAACGCTCGCGTTTTTGATCTCGGAACTGATCGACCCATGTATGAGCATTTTTGATGATGTTTTCCGCTTCTTCTGGGTGCGCGATGTAGTACTCCATTTTCTCAATTAAATCAGAGTAGTCATCTGCAACTTCAGCATAGTGAACTCCCGCTTCGAGAAGTCCTTCCATAAACCAAGTTTCGCAAGTTGGCTTCGACATGAGCACTAGTGAATTTGAGGACATTGCCCATTTTAGGTTGGTGGCAACGTCATTTCCTTCAATGGCTAGAAGGAACTTGTAAGTAAGTTGCTCTTCTATTGACATAAACTCTTTCTCCCATGGGTTTCCATCTAGAGGTCGAGTCTGGCCAATATTGCACATTGGATGAGCATGAAATTTTTGTAACACAACCTGTCTACGTGGTTGGAATCCTACGCCACGCCAAGCCACCATATTTTTCTTTGCTTCAAATGACAATTTATCGCGAACAAAGTAAAAGTGTCGAATTGCATTTAATTTTAATATTACTGAATTGCCATTATCGTCGCTAATGGGGCGACTTTTCACAAATGTCGGCTCATCTGGGACGTGTCGAACATCACCGTTGAGGTAATGAAAAGCGAAGTTTGACGGAAAGCCTTTAATGACTTTGAGTAAATCGAAGTAATATGTTGTCCCACTAGTTTTCTTAAAACTACGGACTTTAGTCCCTTTATTGCCTACTTCAAATTGCTCTATGATCTTGTTGTAATATTTGACTCTAGCTTGAATGTCACTTTGCTCATTCTCGTCGTATGCCTTTAGCTTTCTTTTGGCATACAGTCGAAAAAGCGAGGTGGGAATGAGCGATATTAATGAGTTGCTGGAATAGTATTTGAATTTAGTGAAGCTCATTTGGCTACCTTTGTTTTGATAGCTGTATGAACACATTTTGGCACAAACTGCTCGACATCACCGCCATGGATTGCTACTTCACGGACGATGGTAGAAGAGAGAAAAGCGTATTCTTCTGCTGGTGTCAGGAACACGCTCTCAACACCTGGTAACAGTTTGCGGTACATGCTCGTTAGGCCAAATTCGTATTCAAAGTCGACAGTTGTTCTAAGGCCGCGCACCAGTACATTTGCTTCTTGCTCACGAGCAAAATCAACCAGTAAGCCACTAAAACCAGCGGTTGATACATTGCTTAAGTGCGCTGTTGATTCTTCAACGAGTTTTACTCGTTCTTCTAGGCTAAACAGTGTTTTTTTCGAAGGACTTGCAGCGACACCGATAATAATTTGATCAAACATGTCTGCGGCACGCGTAATGATATCTAAGTGACCGTTAGTGATTGGGTCAAACGTTCCTGGGTAAATGACTTTTTTCATCGTAAAACTTTCTCGTAAACATCTACGTACTGGTTAGCAGTGTAGTTGATATCAAATAACTTCAGTTTTTCTTGCCCATTGGCGATGAATTCTTGTTGAAGCTTTTCATCTTGAGCAATCTTCATTATTGCATTCGCCAACTCTTGTGCATTACCTGGTTCAACAAGTAAGCCGTTTGAATTGTGGTCGATAATGTCAGGGATACCACCTGCATTAGTACCTATAACAGGTAAACCAGAGCCCATACCTTCCAAAATGACAGAGCCTAGCCCCTCTGTGTAAGAAGGATGAACCTGCAAATCTGCCGCAGCAAACCAATCACCCATATTACTTTGTTTGCCCTCGAAGCTGATGTTAGTTAAGTCTTGTGCTTGTGACTCAAGAGCCTGCCTCTCTGAGCCATCACCTAGTAAACAAAAATGGACAAAGGGTGCGGACTTTTCTAATAGCTTTGCCGCGCCGACAGTGACATTGAAGCCTTTATGTTTCAGCATGTTTGCTCCATGTATCACTATAAATTTACCTGAGAAGCGGTCTTTAATCGCTTGTACCGTTTCAGCGTTAGCAGGGTATGTCACCGGTGAACTTGGGATCTTGTATGTTACTGAAGTTGGGTAAGCGTCTTTCACTCTCTGAACTATTTCAGTACTTAGACCTACCACAGCGGAGGCTTTCGAATAGGCTAAGTTTGCCAACCATTTCTTTTTCAATGCGTTGTCGATTCGGCGAGTGACAATATATGGTTTGCCGTAGAGCATATGTTGGATCAGAGCCCAATAAATGGCACGTCCTTCATGTACATGGATCAGAGCACAATCCTTAGTGATAGATTTTGAGTGTGCTTTGGTAAAGTGGTTCGCTAATACCACTTTAACGCCTAACGCTTTTACCGCATCAGCGAAAGGGCTTTTAGGGTTTGCAACAACTGTCAGTTGATAGCCGAGCTTTACTTGCTGCTTAATGAGTTGCAGCGTCTGATTCTCGCCACCATGGTATCCAGAAGCTAAGTTAACGTGGCAAATGTTCATGTTATTGCTCTTTATTATGTTTTTTGACGTAATCACGCAGCCACAGGTCTGCATAGCGAGTAAAGGTTGTGTTTGCACTTAGTACGGCGAGTAAAAAGCCATGTCGACCATCTAAGAAGCCACGTTTAATAATATACATTTTGAAGAAACGGAAGAAACCATGGGTAAATGCACTAAAAAGTGAGGCTGACTTTTTACCTTCACGCTGGTCTGCCCAAGATTGCATGTACAGTTGGGTTTTTCGCGTGTACTCGCCAAGCTTTTCATAAGTAAAATGCTTCAAACGGCCATTTAACGAAACTACTTTAAAGCCATCGGGAATAACAACGCTTTCATGAACGAGCGCGTCGTTATATTTCGTTTCTGATGTTTTGTATAAACGTACAACCCAATCAGGTGACCAGCCTGAGTAACGAATCTCTTTTGCAAAGGCTGTCGTTAGTCGGTTAACACGATAAATGTTTTTATCGCAGTGTTGGCTGATCGCGTTGAGTATGTCTTGGCGTAATTCATCGGTAACACGCTCATCGGCATCCAACCAAAGCACGAAATCCGATTCCACATAGTCTTGAGCAAGCTGGCGTTGCTTGCCAAACCCAGGCCATTCTAAATTGGTATAAAACTTATCAGTATACTGCCTAGCGATCTCTTCAGTGGTGTCAGTACTACCTGAATCTAGAAGAACAATCTCATCGACCCAATCTATTACTGTGTCTAGACAAGCTTTCAGGTGCTTCTCTTCATCTTTTACGATCAACGCGACGGCTAAGGTAGGTTTAGACAAGGTAGTTTCCTTCTTAAACAATCTGCTACTGGTACATTTTACTGATGTGGATACAAATCTTCTACGACTTGGTCGAACATTGCTACGACACGGTCGCTTGTGATGCGGTTCATTGCGGCTTCATCTTTTGCTCGGGTTCGCCAGCTTAATTCTTGGCTAGTCTTTCCTGTTTCTGCAAGAATCACTTCTTCATATACAGATACGGCATACTTTAAAAAGCGATAAGGGCCTACTCGAATAGGATTGTGATGGGCATATAAACCAATAATCGGTGTGTTCATTGCACTCGCCATGTGGGCTGGGCCAGTATCTGGTGCTATCACCATCTGCACCTTATCAATTAAAGCTAGCATTTGTAGGATGGAGCTTTCTCCTACTAAGTTTAAACAAGGTTCACGCAACAAAGCTTGAATCTCATTTGCTAGGTCAACTTCGACCTTTGCAGGACTGCCCGCTAGTATGACATTCCAGCCTTTCTCTCGCGCATGATTAATGACATCCACATAACCCTTCGAGTTCCAGTTCTTGTAGGCTTTACTTGCTCCGGGAACCAATAACAAGGTTGGTTGCGCCGTATCTAGTTTTGCCTTAGCCCAAGTACTATCCTCTTCTGAGTAAGATAAAGACCAAGATAGTTCCGATTGAGGTACTCCAATCTGACTGGCAAACGCCATTAAACCATCCGCAACATGCAAAGAGCTTGGTGAAGGAACTTTGATATTGGTGAACAAAGTTTGAAAATCTTGGCTACGGTCAGAAGAGAAACCAAGTTTGTACTTCGCTTTAATACCTAACGTCGCCACGCTCGCTCGAATGGCATATTGCATATGAAGCAAAGCATCGAACTCGCGTCCTTTGAGTTGTTTCCACAGTGATTTGTAGCCATCAAGTCCTGCTTTTTTATCAAAAACAATCACCTCAACGTCATCTATCGCTTTTAGCAATTGAGCTTCAAGTTTGCCAGTAATCCAAGTGATATGGGTCTCAGGCCATTGTTTTTGAATCGCTTGAACCGTCGCGATAGTATTGCAAACGTCACCAATTGCAGATAAACGCAATATACAGAGTGAAGAAGGGGCAGAAGTGAACATAGTTATTGTCTGATCAGATAAATAGATGCAGGTAAATTATGCAGACATCCCCAATAAATGTAAAATACACCGCTTCTATACTGAGCACTGACGAGTCTTCGCAATGTCAAATAGCCAACAACATCAATCTCCAAATTCAGGCAAACCTGGAAACACTGGTTTAAAGCGCATCATCAAAGCGACGGGATACTCTGCGAAAGGCTTAAGGGCGGCGTTTAAACATGAAGCGGCGATTAGACAAGAGCTTGTGATGCTAGCCATTGCCATCGTTTTGGTCTGTGTTTTTGACTTGAGTGTTATAGAACGTATTTTGATGCTTGGTGTCGTCGTCCTTGTTCTGATTGTTGAGTTGATCAATTCTGCGATAGAGGCGGTAGTGGATCGCGTAGGCGTCGAACATCATGAGTTGAGTGGGCGAGCAAAAGATATCGGCTCAGCGGCAGTTATGGTGGCATTAGCGTTCGCTGGATTCACATGGCTGTATATCTTGCTTAGTCTTTATCTCTAGATCACTTTAGCTGTGGGTATTAAATATATGATTCAAACTTCACAACAAGGTAATTGCACGATTTGGTTTGATGATGAAATCATTTCAGACCCAACATTGCCATTGTTTGATGCCGGCTATTGGCAAGAACAAGGTAAAATCTTGGGCAGCGCTTCTGGTCGGGGTACTACCTGGTTTGTTCAACTAGACTCTATGCAAGCTGCCCTTCGACATTATCGCCGAGGTGGTCTATTCGGCAAACTTGTGAAAGACCAATACTGGTTTTCTGGTTGGGAACAAACTCGTAGTGCTCAGGAGTTAAACCTTTTGCAGATTTTGATAGATGCCGGCGTTAATGTTCCTCGCCCGATTGCCGCGCGAGCAGTTAAAACAGGTTTGATTTACCAAGCGGATCTTCTCAGCGAAAGAATCCCAAATGCCAGAGACTTGGTCAGTATTTTGCAAGAAAAACCATTACCGAAAGTGATGTACCAAAAGATTGGGCAAGAAATTGCCAAGATGCATAAAGTTAATGTGAACCATACCGACTTGAACATTCATAACATCTTAATTGATGATCAAGACAAGGTCTGGATTATCGACTTTGATAAGTGCTTTTCATCTACAGATACTAAGGTTTCCAAAGAGAATTTAGAGCGACTATTGCGCTCATTTAAGAAAGAAAAAGGTAAATGCGCGATTGCGTGGAGCCTCCAAGACTTTGACTGTTTGCTAAGCGGTTACCACCAAAGTAATAAAGGATAGAGAATGCGTACGTTTGTGATTAGTTTGGAAAGCGCAGTTGAGCGCCGCGCGCATATCGAAGCTCAATTTGCTGGTGTAGAGCAAGACTTTGAGTTTTTTGATGCAATAGATGGACGTAAAGGCGAGCATCCTCTGTTTAGCAAGTACAACGTTGAGAAAAGACTTAGAGTGAAAGGCTATGGAATGACGCCAGGTGAATTGGGGTGCTTCGCCAGTCACTATTTGCTTTGGGAAAAGTGCCTAGAGTTAAATGAGCCGATAGTTGTCATTGAGGATGATGCTCAACTAGAAGAATGTTTTGATGATTCGATGAAAAACATCAACGAGCTCCAACCATATGGTTATGTTCGTTTATTTGTTAATGGACGCAAACGGCCATTCGTCAAAATTGGTTCATATAAATCTCATGATGTCGTCGAGTATTTACGAGGCCCTGGCGCAACTCGATCTTACTTCGTCACTCCAATGGCTGCAAAAAGGTTCATTGAATCTGCTCAAGAGTGGTTACTACCTGTTGATGATTACATGGACCAGTTTTGGTCAAATGAAGTTGCATGCCGAGGCATAATGCCAGGTATCGTTAAGAATGAAACAGATTTTGATTCTAGTGTCGGTAAGCTCGAGAAGAGTAATAAAATGAATCGATTTACGCGGGAGTTGTATTCTATTCAGTGTGCTCTTTGGCGTAAGTGGCATTTATTTCGTAACCCACCGAAGAAGGTCAAATAGGATGCTTAAACTATGGATAAAATGGCTTTCTACGTCTGAACCCTCAAAAAAGTTTCGTGCCGAATTAGATCTAATGTTTTGGGGGACGCAACACTCTCGTTTTATACGCAAGCGTTTTCAAAGACGTATTTTTTATGTTTACAACTGTGATGTTAGCCATTTAGCCGACATTCATCCAACAGTATTGTTTCCTCACCCTTGTGGAATTGTTATCGGTTCGCAAGCAAAAGTGGAAAAAGGATGTCGAATTTATCAACAAGTCACGATTGGCAGCAACTTTGACTCCGATAACTCGATGGCTCACGTGTCAGAAAATACTTACATTGGCTCTGGAGCAAAGATCATTGGCGGGATTTCAATTGGTAAGAATTGTTACGTTGGAGCAAATGCGGTCATCACAAAAAACGTGGCTGATAACAGCTCGATAGTGGGCAATAATAAAAATATTACTAATAGAAAAGAAAGTTAAGCATAGAAAATGAATCGTAACGTTTTACTTAAATTAAAGTATGTAGATTGAACTTAAGGACATATTAATGATTGATGGAAAAAAGGTATTAGCGTTTATCCCTGTTCGAGGAGGGAGTAAAATATTTTGCCAATTGCAGGGAAGCCATTAATTGGTTGGTCTATTGATGCAGCAAAAGGTAGTGAGTATATTGACGATATATTTATAAGCACAGATGATCAGGAGATTGCTGATGTAGCTGCTGGTTAGGGATTCCTGCACCTGAACTTCGTCCAGAGCACTTAGCTTCTAATACTGCATCGACAGCGAATGTCCTAACGTACACGTTGGATAAATTTGGTACTGATTTTGATATAGTCATTTTACTCCAACCCACGTCGCCTTTGCGTACTTCACAGCATATCGATCAGGCTCTAGAGCTATTTATTGAGAAACAAGCTTTTTCTGTTGTATCTGTGACACCGTGTGAGCATCCTCCACTTTGGTCAAATACATCGCCAGACAATGGTTCAATGGAAAACTTTATTCGACCAGAAGCTCTAAAGCGTTCTCAAGATTTAGGGAGCTTTTATCGCTTCAATGGTGCGATTTATATATTTGATGTTGAAACATTACTCGAATACCAAGAGATCTGTTATACAAGTGAGTCCTTTGCTTTTGTCATGGAAAACAAGGACTCATTCGATATTGAACAACAGCTTGATTTTGAATTAGCTGAATTCTTCCTTAATAAAAGAAGATTGTCATAGGTCTTGAAAGCTATTAATTTTCTTTACATTAATAGCTTTGAACTGTCTTCTTAGTTCTGCTCGAAACACTTTATCTGGGTAGTCGTCAGATATCGTATAGATGGGCATATCTGGATAGAGTAGTCTGCAAGTAAACATTACTGTTGAATAAGTCCCTACGAATCCAGAGAGCTCAATACCTTTATCGATTAACTCTATTTCTAGAGGGTATTCACTACGGTGGTATATAATGTAGCTTTTCCCCTGTAGTGCCTCTTTTACTTCATCTCGCTCTGTTCGGTGAGGGAAGTATATAATTTTTCGATTGCTAGACTTAGCGAGAGTATCAATCTCTTCAATGTATTGTGATACCGATTTTTGATATTTGTCACCAATAGCCCCTTGTCCTATATAGCCAATTGGAGCATCTCTATTATATAGAGATGGGTTACCATACTTCCCCTTTAATCTGCTCAAGGAATTCTTATGTACTTTATGTGCTATTGGATTTAAATTGAACATCGTAAAAACTTCTAGATTATCAGAAGGTTTTAAATGACCAATTGGTTTACATCCATTTAGGCGCACCACTAAATCTTGAAGGAACCTTGGGCGGTAAAAGTCTTTTTTAGGCAGTATATACTTCGGGTACTCCGACAATGTAAGCGTACCATCATCAAAATAGATTTGTTTCTCTATATTGAGGTTTTTTAGTATTAGTTTTGTTCGCCAAGCATTAAATTCAGCATAGAAAAAACGTTGTATCGAACACCCATTTAGGGCTTTCTTGATCTCTTTGATTGCTTTAGGGACAGCAACACTACGATTTCCCCTATCAATTGTGATGATACTTTGCCACTCTTTAGCATTTAAAAGTCGGTTTTGCTGCTCTAAACCAAGCGTACTTTTCTGGTTTACCAACAGTAAGATCGCCTCTTGGCTGTTAAAGAATGTTTTAGCCTCTAAGGCACAAACATACTGCATGGGTGATGTAACAACAAAAAGATCCATAGTTTATAAAGTTACCTTATCCAGAGTTTTTTGTAATGAGCCTTGGTTTGAGTTTAAGACAGAAAGTAGGCTTACCTTGGTTTGATGGTAAGCTCTTTCATTTTGAATTAGATCCTTGATTTCAATTGCAAGGGTGCTTGCGTTTGAAGTAATCGCTATCGCGGAAAAAGATACCATCTTGTCGACAATTTCTTGGAAATTAAAATAGCTCGGCCCAGTGATGACTGGCACACCCAAAGCCGCAGGTTCTAGGACATTATGCCCACCAACCTTATCGCCAATTAAACTACCGCCCATAAAGCATATATCGGATGCACCAATCAAGATCAGCATCTCCCCCATGGTATCTCCAAGATAAACTTGGGTCGATGTTGTTACTTCTTCTTGGTTTGTACGGCGAGCAGTTTCAAAGCCTTGACCTTGGCAAAGCTCAAATACATCTTCGAATCGCTCTGGATGTCGTGGGACAAGGATTAAAAGTGCATTTGGGTGCGAATCTAAGATTTTGTTGTGGGCTTCTAATACCTGCTCGTCTTCGCCGTTATGAGTACTAGCAGCTATCCAAATTGGCCGCTTTATCCCAAGCTCAGCCC
Source organism: Vibrio sp. Sgm 5 (assembly GCF_026241575.1). NCBI lineage: Bacteria > Pseudomonadati > Pseudomonadota > Gammaproteobacteria > Vibrionales > Vibrionaceae > Vibrio > Vibrio sp. Sgm 5. The sequence continues at coordinate 81,598 of NZ_JAPHPY010000003.1, read as the reverse complement.
GTAGCGCTTTTCCTTTCTCTTTGACTTCTTCTGATATCTGAATATCAAACTTTATTGAGCCAGTAACAAAAAGTCGGTGCTTATCTACACCTAAGCGCTCGAAGCGTTCTGCATCAGACTCCGTCTGACAAAGTACTTTATCCAAGCAAGGAACTAATAGGTTAAATAGAGGCTGCACTTTTGCGTAGTTCTTACATGACTTTTCAGAAAGGCGAGCGTTAACAACAGTAATCGGTATTTCTGAGTCATGGACAGTACGAAGAGTGTTCGGCCAAAGCTCAGTTTCTATGATCAACATTTGCTTTGGGCGTGTTGCTTTTAGAAAGCCTTTTACTGCAAAATCGAAATCGATAGGCATATAGCGGTGTTCAACTAACTCGCCCAACTTGGCAATTTGTTCTGCACCAGTGCTGGTAGTGGTGGTGACCAAAATAGGTAGAGCTGGGTTTTGCTTTTTCAACTCTTTAATTAGGGGGATAGCGGCGATGCTTTCGCCTACTGAAACCGCATGAATCCAAATGGGGCGTTCAGTTACCTCTAGCTTTGGTGTAATACCAAAATGCTCTTTCCATCTCTGACCAAACTTGGGCTTGTTTGGTTTGCTTTTATATAAACCAAACAATAGGAAAGGGGAGGCAAGGGCAAGCAGCAATGTGTAAAAAATGCGAATTAGCATGAACTTACCGTTATCGCTTCAAGTTTTTGGATGCTGTCTAGCACCTGTTTTGGTGATAAGTCAGTTAAACACTTAAGGTGCTTGAACTCACACTCACGCTTAAAGCATGGACGGCAGTCAATATCGGTGTGAACAATTTCTACCTTTTCCGCAAGCGGTGGTGTGTACTTTGGTGAGGTTGAGCCATAGACTGCAACAACATTACAGCCAACAGCGGCCGCTACGTGCATAAGACCAGAGTCATTAGCTACAACAGTCTGACATGCCGCCAGCAGATCAACGGCTTCAATCAAGCTGGTTTGACCAGCGAGAACGTGAATTCTCTGTTGAAGCTCAGCCGGCACGAGCTGCTTAATGTTATTACAGGTATCAAGGTCCTTTTGAGAACCAAACAGCCAGACCTGATGCCCAGACTTCGCCATTTGAATTGCAACTTCGGCATAGTGTGTTTCGGGCCATTTTTTAGCAGGGCCAAACTCTGCACCCGGGCACAGGCCAACAACAGGCGCATCTTTATTGAGATTAAACTTAGCAATAGCTTCAGCTTGCTCTTTTTCATCAATAAACAGGCTAGGGCGAGGTAGGGTCTCTAAACCACCCAATGAGGATGAGTCAATCATCTTTTTTTGTGAGTAAGCCAATGCAACATAGCGTTCAACCATGAACTGGAAAGACTTCATATTTGGGCGCAAGTCATTAAGCAGACCGTATCGCATTTCACCTTTCCAACCTGTACGAAGCGGAATGTTTGCGAACCAAGGAATAAGCGCTGATTTTGCTGACTTCGGCAGGATGTAGGCGTGATCGTACTGTTTTTCTCGTAATGATTTACCGATTTCGCGACGACCAAGCAAGTTGAATTCACCATGACCAATAGGCATTTCAATGGCTTGATGGATCTCTGGCATGCGCTCAAGAATTGGTTTACACCAACCTGGTGCAATTACATCAATTTGGCTTTCTGGATAGAGTTGCTTTAAGACAATATAAAGAGACTGCGACATCACCATATCGCCAACCCAAGAAGGGCCAATAATTAAGATTTTTTTCATTTGCTTATTTGCCAGTCAGTGTTGTATCTCGGTTTAAATAGGTTGTAATAGTTATTGCCGTCTTCTTGAGAGTGTAAAAGCTGCAACACCCACATGTATTGTTCTGGTTTATTTGCAACAAAGTACTCGATTGCTTGATTACAAGTGCGAGCGTCTTGTTCTTCGCCTTTATCTAGTTCAAACGCCGGTAAGATTTCGATATCAAACGTACCATCTTCTGTATTCATAGAAGCAAACATAGGTAACACTTTAGCGCGTGATAGTTTGGCAATTTTACCTAAGCCTGGAAGCGTTGCTTTTCTGGTCGCAAAGAAATCGACAAAAACGCTGTGCTCAGGGCCATGATCCTGATCGGGTAAGTAATAGCCAATGTAACCGTCGCGAACTGATTTCAAAAATGGCTTAACACCACCAGAGCGCTCATAAACACGACCGCCATATTGCACACGTTGTTCGTGCATTAGCCAATCTGCCACTTCATTTTTCTGCTTTTTTGCCATCGCAGAGACGGGCATCCCCATCGAAGCAAGCAACACCGCGGGAATATCAATCGCCCATGAGTGTGGAACCATCAAAATGACTTTCTCATCATTGTCGATGTATTTTTGTAGGATGTCTAAACCACTGATTTGGCAGCGTTGTTGCAACCACTTAGACGAACGTAAGCTGAGTAGGCTGAAACGGAAAAAGAACAACGCTGCGGTATAAAGTGTTTTTTCAATCAGAGCTTCTCGCTCTTCAAATGATTCTTCAGGAAAGCACAGCTCAAAGTTAACACGAGCTCTGTGAGCCGGACCTTTGTGCGATTTAGCCAGTTTCTTCGCGATAGTTTTTGCTAGCCATTTCTGAACCCCTAAAGGTAATAAAGCAAGTGGCAAAGAAAGGACAACGCCTATCCACGTACCCCAATACTTCGGCGCTAAAAAGTGGCGCTCAAATTTAGGGTTATAAGCTTTAGGATCGAAATCATCACGTTGATTAGTCATGAAGTGTTAAGTACCTATATATTTGAAGAGAGGCGAGTGGGGGTCTGTAGAAATGATACTAATAATCGTATCAGAGTAAAGGTGGTAGAGAGTTAACTACCACCTTTGAGGGGAATTAACGGTTTTGAATCGCTAGGTATTCAGCAACACCCTCAGCTACCGTTTTAAATTCTACATCACAACCAGCTGCACGAAGCTTAGTGAGATCCGCTTGAGTGAATTCTTGGTAAGCGCCTTTTAGGTGATCAGGGAACGGGATGGTTTGTATTTCACCTTTGTTGTGGTGTTGAATAACTGCTTTTGCCACTTCTTCAAAAGATTCTGCACGGCCTGTACCACAGTTGAAGATGCCAGAAACCCCATTCTCTAGGAACCAAAGGTTTACTTTGCATACATCGCCAACATAAATAAAGTCACGCTTAAAGCTTTCGCTTCGCTCAAATAATTTAGGGTTTTCGCCAGCATTGATTTGGTTATTTAGGTGGAAGGCAACTGATGCCATGCTGCCTTTGTGATCTTCACGTGGGCCATATACATTGAAGTAACGGAAACCAGTGATTTGAGAAAGCTGCTCGCCATGCTCCTCTGCGTCTTTCCATAGGCGACGAACGTAGTTGTCAAATTGCTGTTTCGAATAGCCGTATACATTGAGCGCGCCTTCGTGTTCACGTTCTTCAACAAACGTTTCTGTCTCGCCGTATGTTGCTGCTGATGACGCGTACAGGAACGGAATCTCACGATCTAGACAGTAATGAAGCAACTCTTTTGAGTACTCATAGTTGTTTAGCATCATGTATTTACCGTCCCACTCGGTTGTCGCAGAACAAGCACCCTCATGGAAGATAGCTTCGATAGGGCCGAAGTCATCACCCGCCATGATTTGGGTAAGGAAGTCATCACGATCCATGTAATCAGTGATATCAAGATCAACTAAGTTTTTAAACTTCTTGCCATTTTTTAGGTTGTCGACAACCAGAATATCGTTAATACCTGCTTCATTCAGAGCTTTAACAATGTTGCTGCCGATCATGCCAGCACCACCAGTTACGATGATCATAAGACTTCCACCATAGATTAAAATTTTCTCAGGAAGTTTAGCAGAGTTAAGCCTTTAGGTGCTAGTACTAGGGGAAGTCGTTGTCATTAGGCAAACAAAGGAAGCCGAAGCTTCCTTTGTTTTAGTTAAGGCGTCTAACCAGAACTAGATTATTTTTCGTCTGACGTATTTGGACGTTGGTACCAAGGGTTTCTGTGATCTGTTAGCTCGATCAAGTTGTATTTGCGACCGAGTTTCTGTCCGCCATCTCGAGTAAGAGGTTGCCAATTAAAGTTAGCACGATTTTTACTTGGTTTTACTGTCATGATGTCAAATGGGATTGACATGTAGAAGCCTTTTGTGAAACTACCTTCTCCGAACTCCTCAGCTGAGAGGTCTGTGAAGGAGGCATATGCACCTGCGATAACACCGCTCTTGAACTGTTTAGATATATTCAACTGAGTACCCACGTCCCCAGCTAAGAACTGACCAACATCGACTTGAATCATCAAGTTTTGTAAGAAGTCCCATTGTGGGTAGTAGTAGCCGGATACAAAACCAGTAAAGCCTTGATCTATAACTCGGAAAGGCCTTCCGTACTCTGGAACATGTTGCCATTCTTCATCATAGACACCGAAGTAGCTTTGGGGGTCTCGTTGTGAAATTAAGTTAAAATCAGCACCAATCGCCCAGTTTGCGCCTTGTGGTCGGTATAAAAACTCAGTACCAACACCTGCAAACATGCTTTCTAAGTAACCTGCATAGAACTGTTGATCCATACTTTCTGAGTAGTTTTGGAACCAAGTAAGTTGCAAGTTAGTCATCGTCACATCGTGTTCATTAGTATAAGCCCTGAACATGGTTCGAACACGTGGAACACTCGTTCCATCTGGAGGAGTTATGTAGTTATACTTGTCATAGTTGTTATACCAATCCCAGTATAATGATCCACCAATCTCGAGATTGTCATTGAACCAGTAAGATGCGCTTCCTTTTAAACCGACACTAAATAGATAAAATTCTTCAGGGTTACCTAAAGTTTGTACTAGTTGAGGTGCAAATCCCCAATCAAACCTTTCAAAGCCATCGTAAACTTTAGTCTGTTTTTCATTAGCCAAACCAGGTGTTTCATCGAGTGCGTCTTCGATATTCGGGGCTATGTAATTTACATTGGCTACATCAACATAATCATTTGCTGATATCGTGGCTCGATGTCCTGATAAACCGTTGTTTCTTTCTTCAACTGTATAAGAACCAATATCTTTTGGTAGTTGGTTATGAAGTATCGCACCTGCTTTTTCATAAGCCTTGTTTCTATCTCGATATTTGGTCTGCTCACCGACAATAGTCACTTCACCATCAGAGACATAAATTTGATTTGCTTCATATCCGGCGATCTGATCTAAATCTTCGCTCACTCGTTTCCAATCAACATCTGAGATCGTTTCTGGCTGCTCATCTTTTAATTCAGGTGTAGGCGTATCTCTCCAAAACGATGGCATATTATTGAAGTTTGTATTTAAACTCACTCCTGCAACTAAAGTATCTCCCCGCTCATAGCTCAAGCGCAAATCGGCGATGCTACCTAAACGATACAGCATACCAAAGTTCCATGGAGTATGGGGGGTCATGTCTACGCCACCTTGAACTACAGGAAAGTCTCCGCTGTAATCGTTGCTGTCGTACTCGACTTTAAAGCGTAGTGGTGCATGAAGCGTTTGGTATTCTATACCACCAAACAACGCAGCCGGGCCTTTGAAGAAACGATCGTAATTGGTTGTTCCACCTGTAAGCTGGTAATCATCAGGGCGTGTACAGAATCGGTCTGAAATTTCACAAGCCGGGTTAGAAATATTGTCTCTGGTTCCCATTGAGCCCCAGCCAATACCCAGAGTAAAATCAAAAGTACCTAAGTTCTTATTAGAATATTGTTTGGTTGCAGCGAAGTATTCTGAGTCAAACAGTCCTGTACCTGCAAAATCCCTAACACCAAAGGACACCTCAGGTAAGTATTGACTTTCCTCTAACAGTCGAAACTTAAAATCGATACCTTTATCAGTATACTCATTGTCACCACAGAACCTTGGGTCTGTACAATATGGTAACCCGTCAACAATCGTATATCTAATCGTAGCTTCGGCCCAAGGCATTACTTGTAGAGTGGCATTGTAGAAAAGGTATTCGTTGCTAGATGTAACGCTAAAGTTGAACTCTCCTTCAGGAGCCATTCGTCCAGTTGGCATCTGCATTAAACCAACGCCACCATAATCCATTTGAGATGGCTGTAATGGCGGTGCTTCGAAAGGAGTGCTTTGAGCCCACGTTAGTAGGGGACTCATTGTTGTTAAGACAAGAGTACTTTTAATGAGTTTCATGGTTGAGTCTTCAATAAGGTAAGTAGCTCCACTATGCTCTTATCCAGTTCTGATGAGCGGAAATCAGCAAATGGGAAATATACAATTGATAGCGGCGGCAAATAATAATATGTGCTTTTCCAATGACCTTTATGTGGCTCAACTACTTTGCCATCAGGATATATAATGACAGGATAAGGGCTACGGCTATCATAAATATCGTTTAAGTTTTTAAGAATATCCGATAGTGGCAGGCCTTGTTGATTCTTTAGTATATTAACGCTATCTAAGTTGCCTAAAAGTAGAATTTTATCGCTTCGTTCAGGTGTTATTAATGAATACTCACCTGAAATTAGAGGGTTTCTATCCCTTTTAAGGCGTAACTCATCAAGATCTAAGTCCGACAACACTCTTCTAGAGAACTCGTTGTCTTGAATGAATTTATAAAACGGATGCGAGATAAGGTTCTTTTGCATTAGTTGGTTTAATACAAAGGACTTAAGTGATGAGGAGTATTCCTTCGCCTCTTCTGATTCATCAAATAAAGTCGTGGCTAAAGGGTAATCCATTGATGCGCCATGTTGTTGGCTAGCTTTTATGATCTCTACAAGCCTGACTTTTCCATCAAAGTTAAGAGATTTTTGTAAGCCAGTGAGCTCAACTGTGGTTTGAGGCGATGCTGCGTATATTGAGCTAGAGAGAACGCATAAGCTTAATGCTGACAATAATGATCTCATTTCTTCGCGTACCCTTTTAATACGACAAACTTAACGGGAAGCATATCGGGTCCAAGATATTGTAAACTTTGTATTACTTTGCCTGAGTCTGATACCCAATATGTGTTGGTTAACTCGGAATCTAAAGTAGTAAATACAACTTTCTCTGTGTAAACCGTGGCATTGGTTGTACCCAAAGGGGTTACTACAGGTTCGCGTTGTAATCTTGTTCGAGTAATTTTTGCTGGGAAGGAGTAGCGATAATCGGGAGTCCAATCGTATAACGCTTTGTATGCTATCGGTATATTGCTTGTGGCATCATATTGTGGCACTTGACTCTGAATACCAGCAAGGTTGTTAGATTGTAGCCCGAGAGTTTTCACAATTCGTCCATTCTCGGTGATGATCATCGCATTGTCTGCGCTGACCCATTTTAATCGCGTTATGCCTGTTTTTTGGTTTTCTTCAGCAAAAGCAAGAACGACAAAAACTTGTTTTTGTGAGCCGATAGTTAAATATGCACTTGCATATGGGACACCTCTGATCTCATCTGCTGTTAACTCAATATCGACATAATTACTATATGCTTCTTTGACTGTTGCAGACACATCATTGAACTTTTGAGTACACCCAATAGAGCCGATCAAAAACAGCACAAGTGAGAGTGCTTTGCAGCACTTTAAAGTAAGAGTTTGTTTCATTATTCCCTCATGCAAACAAAATCGCCCTGAATATTCAGGGCGATATGCATACAAACTACTTTTAAAATTTACTTAGCTGTTGAAGTAGAAGTAGAAGTAGAAGTAGAAGTAGAGTCACTGTCAGATGCTGCTACTGCAACAACTGTTACAGCTGCCGCTGCACCAACAGCAACTGCTGTTGTACCAGTTGCAGATGCAGATGCTGCTGCAGTGTTGCCTGCTTCTGCGCCTGTATCGGCTGCGAAAGCTGTTGACGCGCTTAGAGCCATAAGAATAGCTAGAGCTGTGTTTTTCATTATTAATCCTTGTATTTCCGGTATTAAACATCGATGTTTGGTATTTGCATACCAATTCCTATTTTAGATAAAAATCATCCAACATGTAAATAGTTTCTTATTTTGGTTTAGCTATGAACATTAACTTTTACAATGCTCGGACAACTCTAAAGTCTTATATCAGAAACCAAGGTCCGTATCAGGGCTTACTTGCTGATCAATGTCAATCCGTGCATAATTTGCGAGCCCTTGGAAAGACACTAACGGAGTCAGGTTCAAGGTTAAGAAAATCAAAATTATGGCTATAGAATAATATCTAGCGTCAATTGAGTTAGTTAAACTGGCGAATAGTGGCTAGCGCAATGCCTCAGGGCGGTAGCGTGGGTTATATACGTTCAATTCCCAAAGCGCTAACTAAAAAGTATCGCGAGTTTAGTTTGTAGAGGGCACTTTCGTGACGAATAAAAAAAGAAGCTTAGGATTGACTTGTCTAGTAACTGCGAGTTGCATCTCTTTCTCTGCGTCTGCAGATTTTTATACTGGAGCAGCCGTTAGTTACGCTAATGCAGAGCATCAATTCAATAACCAAGGCGCAATAGTCGAAGGTTCTCCTTTCGTCTTACAAGCGCAAGTTGGTTATTTTTTTAATGATTATGTTGCTTTAGAGGCACGATATGGCACCTCTATACAAAGAGATAGTGGCTTAGCTATCGATCAACTGGCTAGTGGCTTTTTAAAGCTAAATATGCCCGTCAGTGGGCGTGTAGCGATGTACGGACTTGCTGGAGTATCAAGTGTGGAAGTCAACCAACAGGGGGTGGGGTCATCAAAAGAAAATGGATTCAGTTTCGGTTTAGGTCTTCATTACGCATTGGATAACAAGAACGCGGTGGTTTTTGAGTTTGTGGATAATGTTTCAGAAGAAAGTATACGCATGAATACAATGACGATAGGCTTCCAGCATAGATTTTAGTCTTGGCAGAAATGCGACATGAGACCAAATTTTATCGGATATTAACTTTTAATCACTCTAACACGGCGAATTTACACGACATGTTCAAAGGATACCTTTCAGTTGCCGCTATAGTTTTGCTAGCAAGTAGCTTTACAACAAGTGCGTTGGCCCAAAACCCAACACCAGAACAGATCAAAATGTTTCAAAACTTGCCTGCAGATCAGCAAAAATCGCTAGCAGACAAATATGGTTTCTCTGTCCCTTCTCAAAGCGCTAATCAAGGAAGTACTTTCCAAAACCCTCAGGTTATTCAGCCAAGAGATATGAATAACCTAACAGGTCAAAATGATGAGCCAGTAACTAAAACTAAAGGCGATGAAGAGCTTAAGCGATTTGGCTTAGACCTATTTTCTGGTTCTCCTAGCACATTCGCACCTATTAGTGATGTTCCTGTACCAGCAAATTACACCGTTGGAGCCGGAGATGAGATCGTTGTTCAGTTATTTGGTAAAGACAACACTACGCACCGCTTACGAGTAAACAGGGCTGGTACGATTAATTTCCCATCGTTAGGCCCGATCCAAGTCGCAGGTTTGTCTTTTTCAGAAGTTAGAGACTCTCTAACCACAAGAGTAAAAGAACAAATGATTGGTGTTCGTAGTGATATCTCAATGGGTGAACTGCGAACTATGCAAGTTTTTGTCATGGGTGATGCATATAAGCCTGGAGCTTACAGTGTAAGTGCTTTAACTACAGTGTCTCAAGCGATCTATTACAGTGGTGGTTTTGGTGAGAGTGGTGCGTTAAGAAATGTCCAATTAAAGCGTGATGGGAAGGTAATTCGTAAGCTTGATCTGTATGATTTACTTTTAAAGGGTGATGCAAGTAATGATGTACGCTTATTGCCTGGAGATGTTGTATTCATTGGTTCTATAGGGCAAACAATTACCATTGATGGTGAAGTAAATAGACCTGCAATTTACGAGATGAAATCAGGTGAGAGTTACGACACTGCCATTCGTTTAGCTGGTGGCTTTACTGCTAATGCATATACCGAGCAGGTTGAAGTAAAACGGTACGCCTCAAAAGGTCATCGTGATGCCATTACATTGAACTTTAACAGTTCGACTGTGAAGAGTGCAAAGGTGCATTCTGGTGATGTGGTAGATGTGCAAAGAAAGAGCGAGGAACTTACCCGTTATATCCAAGTGGAAGGTGACGTTAAACACCCAGGTTACCTTGAATGGAAAAATGGTTTGAGAGTCGCGGATCTATTCAGCTCAGTAGATACGGCATTCAACTCAACTGCTGATGTAAATTACGCAGTTGTAGTTCGAGAAGTGAATGCTCAACGAGATATTGAAGTCCACCAAATAAACTTAGCTCAGGCTATCTTGGCACCGAATAGCTCTGATAACTTGAAGTTAATGTCTCGTGATAGAATTCTGGTTTTCAACCGCTTTAACAATGAAGATTTGGACTCTATTTCTGACTCGGAGACGACTAATAAAGTCAAGACCTTAGAGCAAGCACAAGAGCAAGCCCTTAATGAAAAGCGTAAAGAAGAAGCCGTTTTAGATTCTTCTGTAAGTACTCAAGCAGTAAGTGTTGGTGTATCACAAATCAACACTACTAAAGCTAATGGCAGTGAAATTTCTGGCAATTTAGCTCAAGAACAAGAGACAAAAATAATCTTTCGAGGTAAAGAAATCACACAAGATGATTTAGATACTCTCAAACAAAATACTCGCCGCTCTTTGCTAGCTCCGGTTTTACTGCAATTGCAACAGCAATCTCGCCTTGGGGCCGCTCCTGAAATCGCGGAAGTCTTTGGTGAGGTAAAACACCCAGGACGCTACCCAATAGAGGCTCGAACGACTACTTCAAAGCTTTTAGAGGCTGCCGGTGGGCTAACTTACAATGCATATACCATTAATGCAGAGTTGGCACGCACAGTGATCAATAGTGTTGATGAACGTGCTCGTATCGATGTAGAAAGAATAGACTTAAGAAAAGTTATTCAGGGAGATGTTTCTAGCGACGTTATTATTACAGCAAGGGACCGCCTCAACATTTTAGAAAAGCCAAACATCAAACTGCAAAGTACGGTTGTTTTACAGGGCGAGGTTCGTTTCCCTGGTACTTATACAGTGCGTCAAGGGGAAACGTTAGGTGAGCTATTGAAGCGCGCAGGGGGCTTAACCGAGTTTGCTCACCCACAAGGGGCAATCTTTACAAGGGAAGCGTTGCGTCTTCAAGAGCAAAAATTGCTTAATCAATACGCCGCTGATATGCGTTCTGAAACGGCTAAGAAAACGTTCCGAGCTGACAGTAACTTGGGATCAGTGATCTCTGATCCAGATAAGACTCTTTTGTTTGTTGAAGAAGCAAGCAAAAGTAAGGCTCTTGGCCGTATGGTTGTTCAATTAGACAGAGTGATTAAAGGCGATAAATCAGCAGACTTTATGCTTGAAGATGGTGACTTCCTCTTTATCCCTACATTCCGTAACACCGTATCTATTATGGGTGAGGTGCAGGTATCAATCACTTACCTTCTAGATAATAAGCTTGATGTAGATGATTACCTAAATAAAGCGGGTGGTGTTAAGAAGCAAGCTGATGAAGACCGTATCTTCGTTGTTAGAGCTGATGGGTCGGTTTACAAACCGAGTTCGGGTTACTGGTTTGGAAATGACAAAGAAGAGCTAAAAGCAGGTGATACGATTGTGGTGCCAATTGATACTGATTACCGCGATGCTCTAAGTACTTGGACTGCTGCAACACAGATCCTATACCAGACTGGTGTAGCGATTAACGCACTTCAATAACAAAAACAGTCGTGAGTCTAGATGATATCTGGGCTCACGTTTTTTGTTTGTATATATCTGTATTTAATCAATGAGCAATAAGTTAATTGGCTAGGATAAAGTTAAATGAAATCTGAGCAATACCCAAACCTGCCCCCCTATCCTCATATCCACACTCCTGCCGAAGATGAGATAGACCTACGTGAATTACTCTCCGCATTTTGGCAGGGAAAGTGGATCATTATTGTTACCACTGTCATTTTTGCTGCCGCAGCTGTGGCATTTGCGCTTTCAAAACCGAATATTTACAGAGCAGACGCTCTTTTATCTCCTGCTCAAGACTCCAATGCTAGTGGTCTAGCGGCTATGTCTGGTCAGCTTGGCGGATTGGCGTCACTTGCTGGAGTTAGCTTACCAAGCCAAAGCAATCAAACTGACTTAGCTGTTCAGGTAATTAAGTCTCGTCAGTTTATTGAATCTTTTGTAGAGAAGCATGACATTTTAGTTCCTCTTATGGGGAGTAAAGGTTGGGACATGGGTGCCAACAAATTGATATTAGATGATGAACTTTACGATGCAGAGAAACAAGTTTGGTTGAGAGAGCCTCAAGGACTTAAGGGGTCTAAGCCAACAGCACAAGAAGCCTACCGTTTGTTCGTTACTGAGGTTTTGAGTATTGAGCCTGACAAAGAATCGGGTTTATTTAGACTATCGGTTAACCACTACTCACCATATGTAGCTCAACAATGGGTAAACTGGCTGATTGAAGATATTAACCAAGTAATGCGTGAGCGTACAATTCGAGATACCAATAAAAACCTAACTTACTTGAGTGAACAGCTTCAAAAAACGGCTGTGGCTGATATGCAATCTGCTTTTTACAAGTTAATTGAAGAGCAAACAAAAAATCTAATGCTTGCAGAAGCTCAAGAAGAATTCGTATTTAAAGTGATCGACCCTGCTGTAGTTCCAGAAGAAAAAGCATCACCTAAGAGAGCGCTTATCTGTATTGCAGGAACACTACTTGGCGGTATTCTTGGTGTTATGATTGTACTAATCCGCTTTGTTTTTGCAAAAAGAGACCAATTGGAGTCTAGTGAGGCATCGCTGAGTTAAGCGCAGAAACATACAACTAAAACGGAGCATGAACAAGGTTCATGCACCCATGAAAATTATTATTCAAGTTTTACATTAGGTCAGTAATGATGACAAAGAAAAGAGTACTTACGGTATTTGGTACCCGACCAGAAGCAATAAAGATGGCACCTTTGGTTCATGCTTTATCTGCTGACGAACGATTTGAAGCAAAGTGCTGTGTAACAGCTCAACATCGAGAGATGCTAGACCAAGTGCTTGAATTATTTGAAATCAAGCCAGATTATGACCTAGATTTAATGAGAGCAGGCCAGTCACTAAATGATGTAACCGCTCGCATCTTATTGGAATTAAAACCAGTATTGCAAGAGTTTAAACCTGATGTTGTTTTAGTTCATGGTGATACCGCAACTACATTTGCGGCGAGTCTTGCAGCATATTACGAGCAAATTGCAGTTGGTCATGTAGAGGCAGGTTTAAGGACTGGCAACATTTACTCTCCTTGGCCTGAGGAAGCAAATAGAAAGCTGACCGGGGCACTAACGCAATATCACTTTGCACCAACAGAGACATCTCAAAACAATTTGCTGAGAGAAAACTTTGATAAAGAGAACATTTCGGTGACAGGCAATACTGTTATTGATGCTCTTTTGATGATCAAAGAAAAAATCGATCATGATGAGGCTCTTCAACATAGCCTTTCTGAGCAATTTCCATTTCTCCATGAAGATAAAAAGCTAGTACTTGTTACAGGTCACAGAAGAGAAAGCTTTGGTGGTGGTTTTGAGCGTATATGTGAAGCGTTAGCCTTTACTGCACAGAAGCATCCAGAAGCTCAAATCGTTTATCCAATGCACTTAAATCCTAATGTACGTGAACCTGTAAACCGAATTCTTGCGGGAATAAGTAATGTACATCTGATTGAGCCTCAACAATACTTGCCATTCATCTACTTAATGAATCGGTCTCATATTATTCTTACCGACTCGGGCGGCATCCAAGAAGAAGCCCCTTCTTTAGGTAAGCCCGTGTTGGTCATGAGAGATACAACAGAGCGCCCAGAGGCCGTAGAGGCTGGTACGGTCAAGTTGGTTGGTACCAATGTAGATCGTATCGTTACAGGTTTAACGACTTTGCTTCAAGACGAGCAGGCGTATAAGGAAATGAGCTTTGCACATAACCCTTATGGTGATGGAAAAGCATGCCAACGAATTCTAGATGTTCTAGCAAAATAATTTAATTTAACGAGAAGTATATATGTCTTTTGAAACAGTATCAGTTGTAGGTTTGGGCTACATTGGTCTGCCAACAGCAGCAATGTTCGCATCACGCAAGAAAAAGGTTGTTGGTGTTGATGTTAACCAACATGCTGTTGACACTATCAATCAAGGTAAAATTCATATCGTTGAGCCTGAGCTCGATATGATCGTAAATGCCGCTGTCAAAGAAGGCTACCTAAAAGCTGTGACAACTCCAGAAGCTGCGGATGCGTTTCTCATCGCTGTTCCAACTCCCTTCTTACCTTGTAAAGAAGGTGAAGTTCCTGCACCTGATCTTTCCTATATTGAAGCTGCAAGTAAAGCAATTGCGCCTGTCTTGAAGAAAGGTGACTTAGTTATACTAGAGTCGACCTCACCAGTTGGTGCAACAGAGCAAATGGCTGAATGGTTGGCCCAAGCTCGCGCAGATCTCACATTCCCACAGACTCACGGTGAAGATGCCGACATTAACATCGCTCATTGTCCAGAGCGTGTCTTGCCAGGCCATGTAGTGAGAGAGTTAGTTGAAAATGATCGTGTTATTGGTGGCCTTACTCCGAAGTGTTCACAACGCTCAGTTGAGTTATACCAAACATTCGTTCAAGGCGAATGTGTTATCACTAATGCACGCACTGCGGAAATGGCGAAGTTAACTGAAAACAGCTCTCGTGACGTTCAAATTGCATTTGCAAATGAGCTCTCCGTTATCTGTGATAAGTTAGATATCAATGTGTGGGAGTTGATCGCACTAGCAAACCGTCACCCTCGTGTGAACATCCTTCAACCGGGTCCTGGCGTCGGTGGCCACTGTATTGCTGTTGATCCATGGTTTATCGTTTCAAAAACGCCAGCAGAAGCTCAGATTATTCATACGGCACGTAAAGTTAATGACAGTAAGCCTGGTTGGGTTGTCGGTAAGACTAAAATGGCTATTGCAGACTTCCTGCAAGAGAATACTGATAAAACAGCCAAAGAGATTACAATTGCATGTTACGGCTTAGCTTTTAAGCCTGACATCGATGACTTACGTGAAAGCCCTGCAATGCAGATTGTAAAAGAAATTGCTTCTTTCCATATGGGGAATGTAATTGCAGTTGAACCTAATATTCATCAGTTGCCAAGTTCATTGGAGCAAGTTGATCTTCAGAGCTTTGACGCTGCAAAGTCGACGGCTGATATTCATGTCATGCTTGTTGACCATAAAGAATTTAAAGCTGAGTCAATAAACTCACCATACTTAGTAGATACCAAGGGGATTTGGTAATGAATGCTATTTTGCCTTTAATCGGTCGTACCGAAGCCTTATTCACACAAGATATTGAAAATTATGAAGCAGAGCTATCACGTATTGTTTCTGCGTCAAGTTTCCTTGTTCTGGGGGGCGCTGGCTCAATCGGACAAGCCGTAACTAAAGAGATTTTCAAACGTAACCCTAAGAAGCTACATGTTGTCGATATTAGTGAAAACAATATGGTAGAGCTTGTTCGAGATATCCGTAGTTCATTTGGTTACATTGATGGTGACTTCCAAACATTTGCTTTGGACATTGGTTCTCTAGAGTACGATGCATTCATCAAAGCTGATGGTAAGTTCGATTATGTATTGAACCTCTCTGCGCTTAAGCATGTTAGAAGTGAAAAAGATCCTTATACGTTGATGCGCATGATCGATGTAAATGTTTTTAATACCGACAAAACAATTCAGCAGTCTATTGATGCTGGCGCGAAAAAGTACTTCTGTGTTTCAACAGATAAAGCTGCAAACCCTGTTAACATGATGGGTGCGTCAAAGCGCATTATGGAAATGTTCCTGATGCGTAAAAGCGAGCAAATGGCAATCTCAACTGCTCGATTTGCAAATGTGGCATTCTCTGATGGTTCGCTACTTCACGGATTTAACCAACGTATCCAAAAGCGCCAACCTATCGTGGCCCCAAACGACATCAAGCGTTACTTTGTTACTCCTCAAGAGTCGGGAGAGCTATGTTTAATGTCTTGTATCTTTGGCGAGAACCGTGACATTTTCTTCCCGAAACTGAGTGAAGCTCTACATCTTATTTCGTTTGCAGATATAGCGGTGAAATACCTAGAGCAACTTGGTTTTGAACCTCACCTATGTGAAACAGAAGAAGAAGCTCGCCGACTTGCACATACGCTTCCAGAGCAGGGCAAGTGGCCATGTTTGTTTACTGCAAGTGATACTACGGGTGAAAAAGACTTCGAAGAGTTTTTTACAGATAAAGAAGAGCTGGATATGTCTCGATTCGAAAACCTGGGCATCATCAAAAATGAACCTCTTTATGAGCAAGAGCTTCTTACTTTGTTTGAAAACAGCATCTCTGAGATGAAAGGTGAGCGAGCTTGGACTAAAGAGCAGATTGTGAAACTGTTCTTTACCATGATCCCTGATTTTGGGCACAAAGAAACGGGTAAATACCTCGATAGCAAGATGTAAGTGGAGCATTCAATGAAAGCGACATCTATTGTTGAATTTGTGAGAGATACTTACAAAACAGACGAATTTATTCCCTTACATGCACCGACATTCGATGGCAACGAAAAAGCGTACGTAATGGAAACCATTGAAAGTACATTTGTTTCTAGCGTCGGTAAATTTGTTGATGATTTTGAGAGAAAAATTGAAGCTTACACTGGTACCGCCAAAGCAGTAGCGACAGTGAATGGCACTGCAGCATTGCATGCTGCATTGTACATGGCTGATGTTCAAAGAGGTGACCTGGTTATTACGCAAGCTTTGACTTTTGTTGCAACCTGCAATGCTCTTTATCATATGGGGGCTGAGCCTATTTTTTTAGATGTATCTCCAGTGAGTTTAGGGTTGTGCCCTAAGGCTGTGGATGCATTTTTAGAAGAGAATGCTGAAGTCACAGGCGCGGGGTGTATTCATAAAAAAACAGGCAGAAGAATCAAAGCCGTTGTACCAATGCACACGTTTGGTCACCCTGTAGAGCTTGATGAACTGGTTGCCGTTTGCTTGAAATGGAACATCACGTTGGTTGAAGATGCCGCAGAAAGCCTAGGCTCGTTCTATAAGGGCAAACACACCGGTACTATTGGTGATTTTGGTGCTGTCAGCTTCAATGGCAATAAGATCATCACCACAGGCGGTGGTGGCATGGTGTTATGTAAGACTCAAGAATTAGGTGCGCGTACTAAGCATGTCACGACGACAGCAAAAGTTCCTCATCCGTATGAGTTCTTCCATGATGAACCTGGTTTCAACTATCGTATGCCAAACCTGAATGCAGCTCTAGGGTGTGCTCAGATGGAAGTTATCGAGCAGTACCTAAAACAAAAGAGATTGCTTGCAGAACGCTATAAAAACTTCTTCAAAGGTACAGATTTTAAATTTGTCACTGAGCCAGAGTATGCGCAGTCAAACTATTGGTTAAATGCAATCATTTGTCCGGATAAAGAAAGTCGCGAAGAGGTACTTAAAGGCACAAATGGTTCAGGCGTGATGACTCGACCTATTTGGCAGCTCATGCACAGATTACCTATGTTTGAGAATGCAATACGTGGTGACCTAACTTACTCAGAGTTTATTGAGGCGCACCTGATCAATCTTCCAAGTACCCCAGTGGAAATCAAAGGCTAAGTAGGTTTAATACATACATGACGCAGACACATAAAAAGGTTGCGGTCTTTACTGGTACAAGAGCAGAGTATGGTCTGCTCTTTTGGCTTTTAAAGGACATACAAAGCGATCCTGACCTAACACTTCAATTGCTTGTTTCTGGTATGCACCTATCACCGGAATTCGGTGATACTTACAAACAAATTGAAAAAGATGGCTTCAATATCGATGAGAAAATAGAGATTTTGTTGTCTTCTGATTCCGCTGTAGGTACAGCGAAAAGTATGGGGCTGGGGGTCTTAGGGTTTGCCGATGCCTTGTCGCGACTAGCGCCAGATGTTCTTGTCATTCTTGGGGATCGCTTTGAAGCGCTCGCTGCAGCGCAAACAGCTATGATACTTCGTATTCCGATCATTCATCTTCATGGTGGTGAAATAACAGAAGGTGCTTATGACGATGCAATTCGTCATGCGATTACCAAGTTGAGTTACCTACATGGTACATCGACAGACGAATACCGAAACCGAGTGATTCAACTTGGTGAATCACCAGCGCGTGTAAGAAATATTGGTGCAATTGGCTTAGACCACCTAAACCGAGCGTCTTTTATGACGGTTTCTGAGTTGAGTGAATCACTAAGTTTTGAGCTTACAAAACCTTATTTTGTTGTTACTTATCATCCTGTTACTCTGGGTAACGAATCTCCAGAGGAAAGCTTTCAATCGCTTTTAGACGCATTGGACGAATACCCTGATCATCAAGTTATATTAACTTACCCTAACGCAGATGACGGTGGTCGACGCATTATCCCAATGCTAGAAGATTATGCGGCAAGTCAACCAAAACGTGTCTTGGCAATCCCATCACTAGGGCAAGTGCGTTATCTGAGCTCGGTAAAGCATGCGGCTGCAGTTATTGGTAATTCGTCGAGTGGTATTATTGAAGTACCAGCTTTTGATGTTCCTACAGTGAATATAGGGGCTAGACAAAAGGGACGCTTGGCCGCAAAAAGTGTTTTAAACACCACTGCTACGAAAGAATCCATCAGTAACGCGATTGGCCTCGCTGTGAGCCGAAAGTATAAAGCTGAAGATGAAAATATTGCTAACCCCTACGGGCAAGGTGATAGTAGCAAGCAAGTCATAGAGATGATTAAAGGACTGGATTTTGATCCTTGTAAGTCTTTTTATGATGTAAACATTGAACCTGACTTAAACAAGAAAGTAGAGTGAGACAATAATGACTTTGATTATTGCCGAAGCGGGTGTAAACCATAACGGCCAAGAAGAACTAGCGTTTTCTTTGGTCGATGCTGCTCACAAAGCCGGAGCGGATATAGTAAAGTTCCAAACTTTTAAAGCAAAAAACCTAGTTACCGAAGAGGCTAAGCAAGCTGAATATCAAGTAACAAATACTCAAAAGCAAGAGTCTCAGTTAGCGATGTTAAGCCGTTTAGAACTGTCGTACGAGACCCACCATGATCTCGTCAAATACTGTGATTCCCTTGGTATTGAGTTTCTATCAACAGCTTTCGATTTAGAAAGTTTAGATTTCTTAGTCAATGATCTTGGTTTAACGCGCTTGAAGTTGCCTTCCGGTGAGTTAACGAACGCTCCTCTTGTATTGGCTCATGCTCGTACTGGTTGTGATCTTATTGTATCAACAGGTATGGCAACACTTTCCGAAATTGAGACAGCTCTTGGAGTGATTGCTTTCGGGTATACAGCAGATGAAAAAGCAGAACCTTCGATGCTAGGTTTCCAAGAAGCTTATGCATCAGAAGCTGGTCAAAAAGCGCTAAAAGAGAAAGTAACAATTCTTCATTGTACGACGGAATATCCTGCTCCAATGGAAGAAATCAACCTAAGAGCAATGGATACGCTAGGGCGAACATTTGACTTGGCGGCAGGCTATTCGGACCACAGTGAAGGAATAACGATTCCAATTGCGGCTGTTGCCCGTGGTGCTGTTCTCATAGAGAAGCATTTTACATTAGATAAAAACATGGAAGGTCCAGACCATAAAGCTTCTCTAGAGCCACAAGAGCTAGAGGCAATGGTAAAAGCCATCCGTCAGATTGAGATTGCATTAGGCTCTTGCGTAAAAACTCCTACAGTTTCTGAAGTGAAAAACAAATCCGTAGCGCGAAAAAGCTTAGTAGCAGCGATGGATATTGAAGAGGGTGAAGAGTTAACAGAATCTAACCTCACAATTAAGCGTCCAGGTATTGGTTTGTCCCCTTATCGCTATTGGGAACTTCTTGGTACTAAAGTAACCAAAGGATACAAAGCAGGAGAGCTGATCATTGAGTGATGAGGTGAATCTTCCTATTGTAATGATTGGTGGAGGCGGTCACGCCTCCGTTCTTGCTGAAATATTGCTTACGCAGGGAAGAGACATACTTGCCGTGATAAGCCCTGAAGATGTCAGTCAACGTTCTGTATTTAAAGGAATTGCCATCCTTGAAAAGGACGAAGATATTCTGAGGTTTGACAAAGATAAGATTCTTTTGGTCAACGGTATTGGAATGATGCCCAAATCCGGCTTTAAGAAAAAAATTAATGAATACTTTCTCTCATTAGGTTATCAATTTGAGACTGTCATCGCTGACAGTGCATTCGTTTCACCTTTTTCTAAAATTGAAATTGGTGCTCAGATTTTACCTATGGCGATGATTCAGACTGGGGCTACAGTAGGGAGCCATAGTATAATCAATACTGGCGCCTTGGTTGAGCACGATTGTAAAATAGGTGCTTATAACCATATCGCTCCTAAAGCAACGTTGTGTGGTCAAGTCGAGACAAAAGAAAGTGTCTATGTTGGAGCTGGTTCAACGGTTATCCAAGGGATATCTATTGGCAGTGGCGCTATCGTGGGGGCTGGTGCTAGTCTCACTCAGTCTTTAGAAGAAAATACCATTGCATATCCTGCTAGAGCAGTAATTAAAACAAATTCTTAGAAAACAAAAGGTAGAATATGAGTCATTGTTGGCAAAAAACGCTGATATCAGAATCAAGTACAATCAAGCAGGCGTTAGAAATCATCAACAGCGAAGCATTGCGTGTCGCTGTGGTTGTTGATCAAGATAAAAAGCTTCTAGGCATGATTACTGATGGTGATATTCGACGTGGCTTATTAAATGATCTGGTGTTAACCGACTCGGTTGCCAAGGTAATGAATTCTGAGCCAATTACCGCAGAGCAAGGCGCATCAAAAGAGCACCTTGTAGAGTTAATGGAAAAAAAGCAAATTCTATCGGTTCCATTGCTTGACCAAGACAACAAAGTCGTAGGTTTGGAAACTCTTCACAGTGCGCTGAGTAAAGATAAATATCAGAACCCAGTATTCATTATGGCTGGTGGTTTTGGTACTCGCTTACGACCGCTGACGGACAACTGCCCTAAACCAATGTTAAAAGTTGGTGATAAACCTATTCTAGAAACTGTAATCAAGAGTTTTATTAAAGCGGGCTTCAACAACTTCTACATTTCAACGCACTACATGCCTGAACAAATTCACCAACATTTTGGTGATGGTAGTGATTTGGGGGTTAGCATCTCATATGTACACGAAGAGAGTCCTTTAGGCACTGGTGGTGCTCTAGGCTTGCTACCTGAAGATATGCCAAGAGATCTACCTTTAATTATGATCAATGGCGATGTGTTGACCAAAGTAGACTTCCAGCGTTTGTTAAACTTCCATATGGAAAATGATGCAGATGCAACAATGTGTGTTCGAGAGTACGACTACCAAATTCCTTATGGTGTTATTAATGGGGACGGTAATCAAATCACGAGCATGGTTGAAAAACCAGTTCAACGCTTTTTTGTTAACGCTGGTATCTATGTTGTGTCTCCTCGAGTGATTCAATCAGTAGAAAAGAATCAGAAAATCGACATGCCTACGTTGCTCGAGCAACATATGGAAGAGAGACAAAAAGTATTGATGTTCCCAATTCACGAATATTGGCTTGATATTGGCCGTATGGATGACTTTAACCGTGCGCAGATGGATATACTGTCTCTGGGGCTAGAGTAATGTTAGATGGTAAGAAAGTGATTGCTGTCATCCCTGCCAGGGGGGGTAGCAAGCGTCTACCAAGGAAGAATATACTTCCATTGGGAGGAAAACCTCTGATCGGTTGGACAATTGAAGCTGCGCAAAATAGTACTTATGTAGATGATATTCTCATCAGTACTGATGACCAAGAAATTGCAGATGTAGCGAGTCAGTTTGGCATAACTGTGCCTGAGCTAAGGCCGGAAGAGTTATCAACAGATACCGCAACCACTCAAAGCGTTCTTTTCTATACAGTAGAGAAGTATGCCAAGGAAGCTGATATTGTCGTTTTGCTTCAGCCAACATCACCATTTCGTAGCTCTGACCATATCGATCAGGCTATAGAGTCTTTGGTTGAAAAGTCCGCTTTTTCTGTTGTGTCAGTGACACCATGCGAGCACCCACCTCAATGGGCAAACACTCTACCAGACAATGGTTCGATGAAAGATTTCCTTCGATTGGGTGATGGAAAACGTTCTCAAGATCTTGGGGAAGCATTCCGCTTAAATGGTGCGATATACGTATATGATCTTCATAGACTATTAGCTATAGGTGAAATGGCATATAGAGAAGATACGTATGCTTATAAGATGCCAAACGACGCATCGATTGATATTGATAATCAAATCGACTTCGACATGGCAGAGTTTTTCTTCCAAAAGTATTGGTGTTAAACGATTGCAGCCGTGCAATGTAAATACAGATAACTTTCCGCCTCACTACTCTTAGTGAGGCAAAGTCGTAAACAACGATACAAAACTTTTGCCGTATAAAATCATGAGCTTCGCAAAAAATACATATGTTTACTTGTTTTCTAACATTTTAAACGCAGCAATTCCATTTATTCTCCTTCCTATTTTGACTAGATACCTTTCTCCAG
Source organism: Vibrio sp. Sgm 5 (assembly GCF_026241575.1). Lineage (NCBI taxonomy): Bacteria > Pseudomonadati > Pseudomonadota > Gammaproteobacteria > Vibrionales > Vibrionaceae > Vibrio > Vibrio sp. Sgm 5. Next base: position 59,150 of record NZ_JAPHPY010000003.1, on the reverse strand, counting down.
ATGAGTACGGTCAAATAGCAATGTTTCAAACAATGTTAACAGGTATTGGTGCATTCATTGGCTTAAATACGGTAGGGGCCGCTAACCGAAAGTTTTATGATGACAACTTAAGCCTCAATGAAAGTAGGATGTTTAACGGCTCTTGCTTACAGATACTGATATTCACATTATTTATCGCTACAGTTGCTGTCATGGTTGCAGAAGGTTTTCTCGCCAATTTTTTATCAATCCCTTCAGAATGGCTTTATCTAGCACTATTGGTAAGTTCGTGTACATTTTTGATCAACTTTAGGCTAGGTCAATGGCAAGTAAGGAAATCTGCGACAAAATATGGCCTTCTTCAAGTAGGAAATAGTATTCTAAATATGTCGCTAACCCTTATTTTGATTGTTTTTTATGATGAAGGAGCGAAGGGGCGTATCGATGCATTGTTATATGCTGGAGTGATGTCTGCCACAGTTGCGATATTTCTACTTTATAAAGATCAGCTAGTGAGCTTAAGAAGTATTAATAAAGGTCATATTAAGGAAGCGTTGAACTTCGGGATGCCATTAGTCCCTCATGTATTTGGTGCATTCTTACTTACTGCCGCTGATCGTTTTGTTATTAATGATAGGTTGGGGTTAGCCGATGCTGGTATTTATATGGTGGCTGTACAGGTAAGTATGGCACTTACTATTGTATTTGATGCAATTAATAAAGCTTATGTGCCATGGTTGTTTGAAAGACTAAAGAGAAATGATGAAAAAGAAAAACTAGTAATTGTTAAAAATACATACATTTACTTTTTATGCGTTTTATCTTTAGCTGCAGTATCATTTTTTATTGGTCCAGTAATGATAACCTTGGTTGTCGGAGACGAATACCAAGCTGCAGGCAGAATTATTGGTTGGCTTTGTTTAGGGCAGGTTTTTGGGGGCATGTATTTAATGGTTACCAACTATATATTTTATGCTAAGAAAACGGGTAGATTGTCATTAGTGACTATTGGTTCTGGTCTTCTAAATCTATTAACTATGCTTGTGTTGGTCAACTATTTAGGTATTGAGGGAGCAGCTATCTCTTTTGCCTTATCGAAGATGATTCAGTTTCTGTTAACTTGGCTGCTAGCTAGTAAGTCTACTCCGATGCCTTGGGGAGTAATCTATGGTACTCGATAAGATTCATTCTAAACTGCTTAATTTAGAGTTATGGTGGGTAAATTAGTATGATCTTCTCTTCTAAAGGTTACCTGAATTTATTAATTATAACCTTAGTGTTATTCTTTATTTCTAGATTGAATATAGTTCCGTTAAGCTTTCTTTCTGCATTTAATCACATTTACATTCTTATTTGTGCGTCAGCGTTTTTCCTTTTCGTTTTTTTTAAGCCAGTAAAGAAAAGATTCATATCCTTATCTGCTTTATTGTTTGGTTACTCTATTTTTATGATATTTAGGAGTAACCTTCCCCCTATAAACTTATTACAAACATTCTTCACTTTGAAGTATGTATTTGTGTTCTTTGTAATGGCATATGCAATTACTTATGATAGACAACGATTACTAAAAGAATATACTCAGTTTTTAACGATCGTTTTACTCGTATCAGTTTTATTTGTTGTTACTGACTATGTATTACCTAATGTGCTATTTCCTCTAGCAAAAGATGGACGAGGTATCATGGGGATAACTCCTGGTTCATTCTTTTCCTCTCGAGTATTGTATTCAGGTTTTCTGCTTCTCTATAGTATCCTCCTCCTATCTTTTAAATTTAATGATACTAGTGGTCGGTATTTTATTTATAAACCTAAAGTTTATTGGTCACTCTTGTTTCTAGCCTTTGTTTTAATCTTTCTGACATTTTCAAGAAAAGAACTATTACTCTTGTTAGGTGCATATGGCCTGACTGCAATGTACAAAAATAAAGGTTTAATTAGATTACTTGGTACTATTGCTCTAGTAGCGATAACTCCTGTCATTTTAGCAGGTTTATGGCTTGTCCTTGGGGATTCTATACAAGCTAACTTCAACGAAAACTATGTCCGTTATAAGATTTTTTATTATGCGATGGAGATATTTGAGTATAACTTCCCGTTTGGTTCTGGCCCAGGCACATATGGAACCGTTATGTCCAAAATGTATACTGATGTGTACACCTTCTTTAAGGTAGACAAAGCCATTATTGGTTATGGAAGTCAGATAGAAGGGCCGATCTTTGATTTGTTCTTTGTCTCACTGATCGCTGAATATGGCCTTGGTATAATATTTGTCATGTGGTTTATCTTTCAGCCATTTTTTGCTGAAAAGGATGGATACGTTGACCAAGTTGTCCATGTTCGATTAATCCGCATCAATGCATTCTTGATGCTTGTTGGTATTGGGTCAATGGTGCCTATCATGGGTAATGTGATAGGATTATTGCTTTTCTTTTTATTAGGGATATTGACTTCGAACAACGCTATTTTTGTTCATAGTCGGAAGCGAGCAAATGCATAAAGTCGTAGAAACGCATATTCTTGAAAACAACCTGAGTAACGAAGCTGAGATTTGGCCATTACTCAAATACCAAATGACCCGCCATGTCACTCTTTCCAAAGGGGTTGAGGACATGGAGTTCAAATCAAAGTCATACGTATCTTTATGCATTTCTCTGATTTTGAGCTTCCTAAACTTATTTAGGGCAAGATTCAATAAAAAGGCCACGGCTTACTTTGGTGCATTCTCCCGAGTTTCAATAAATGAGGGCGTGATTTATGATGAATTTGTTTCACCTGAAAAGCAGAAAAAACTCTGTACTTTGTATCATTGCTCAAATTTTGAAGGTGTAAAGCTCCTGACGTGTTTCAAGCGTGGTGTCATCTTTGAAAACCTGATCATAAAACTGCTAGTTGTGTTCATTAAACGTTTTGGTTTGCATGCTCGAACTCCTGAGCTTTCAGAGGAGTTTTTCGCCTTATTGAATCAAGAATATGGTGTTTCCAAACAGACAGTCGAAGCCTTTTTATTAGATTACGAAAGTAAGAAAGCAGCGTATACGAAGCTCTTAAAATGGTTAGGTGTTCAAAACGTAGAAATCGTCTCTGCATATACAAAACCAGCCATTGTGAGTGCAGCAAACGGACTTGGTATTAAAACCCTAGAATACCAACACGGCTTACTAGCGCCTTACCATCCTTCGTATCACTATGTCGGAGAAGAGCTTTGGCGCAGTAGCATGTTGCCAACCCGTCTGAAGCTTTATTCAAGTTATTGGCAAATGAAAATGCGCCAAGCTAACTTCGTTCCGGAACATGGAATAGAAGTCGAGGGGGCGTTACCCCAAGCTTGTGATGAAGTGAAGAAAGAGGTGTTCAACCAAGTAGGGAATGACAAGTTCTTCATTTTTACAGGACAAGGCATTTGCTATACGGAAGTTGCTGAATTTGTTGCAAGCTTAATCGAACAATTCCCAAACTATACCGTCGTTTATCGACCTCATCCGCGGGAGCATCAAAACCACACTCAACTCTCTGCGCTAGTACAAAACGAAAAATTCAAAGTAATCGACCGAGATGCCTACCAAGATACGCTGATGTTAATTGGTGCATCTAAGGCTCATTTTTCAATATTCTCGTCTTGTCATTTTGAAGCGCTGGAACTTCTTGGCAAAACCTATGTACTTGATGTTGTTGAAAACAACTTAATGAAGGAAGGTGGTGAAGATGAGAACATAATCTTCATTACCAACGCATCTCAAATTATGGATATCTAGCGCGAAAGTATCTCTATGAAAAAGTTAAAACTCGTAATTTACTACCTATTTTTCTATAACTTACCTAACTCAAGGTACTTGCCACTGTTTAGTAAACTTCGTTGCTGGTACTTGAGTCGAGTATTAAAAGTTGTAACGGCACATCAAAAAAACCGATTAGAAAATCGGATTTACATTTCTGATGCCTCTGGGTTGAAGATTGGCCAGAATGTACGTATCAACGAGAACGTGTTTATTCAAAGTGCCACAATCGGCAACAACGTTATGATTGCACCGAATGTGGCAATTCTCTCTAGTACTCATAGCTACGAAAGACTCGATATTCCAATGGTCGATCAAGACGATATCTTCGGTCTACCGCCGGTCATTGAAGATGATGTTTGGATTGGCCGTAATGTAGTGATAAAGCATGGTGTTACTATTGGGAAAGGCGCAATTGTTGGCGCATGTTCTTTAGTTACAAAAGAAGTACCAAGTTATGCCATCGTTGGTGGTGTGCCCGCAAAAGTAATCAAATATAGAAACGCCCAAGAAACAGAAAAGAAGTACGAAAATGAATAAAACATGCACAATTGGTGGGCTAGAGATTTCAGCATACGACAGCATGGAGCACGCTGTTGATTCTATCTTACACAATGGAAATGTGGTTAGTGGCTTTGCCGTCGCAGTGAATGCGGAAAAGATTGTATCTAGTTACGAAAAAGCAGAAGTAAAAAACATCCTAGAGTCTGCAACTATTCGATATCCAGATGGTGCAGGGGTGTCTCTAGTCATGTCAAAACGTGGCTGTCCGAGCGCGAGAATCCCTGGATGTGACTTATGGTTGGAGCTAATGAAAGGCTCTGCACCACTCAGCGTGCCTGTATTTATTGTGGGTGCGAAACCAGAAGTGAACCAACAGACTGTCGATAAGCTCAAGCAAGAGCTGAACGTTAATGTTGTGGACTCTTGCGATGGTTACTTTAAAGATGAAGCTGAGTTGATAGAGCGTATCAAGCAAAGTCAGGCTAAAGTCGTAACCGTTGCTCTTGGCTCTCCTAGGCAAGAGAACTTTATTAACAAATGTCGTGAAGTTTATCCAGAGGCCTTTTACATGGGGGTTGGTGGTACGTACGATGTATTTACGGATCGTGTTAAACGTGCACCACAATGGGCGCAAAAGTATAACTTGGAGTGGTTCTACCGATTAGCGTGTCAGCCGACAAGAATTACTCGTCAACTTAAGCTCGTAAAATACCTGTCTTTGGTCGTGACAAAGAAAGTTTAATCTTGTTCTTTTATATTAGATAGAAAAATGCCCACGATGTCGTGGGCATTTTTGTTTGAGTTCGGGTCAGATTACGATAAGAGAGCTATTCAAGTTAACTATTCGAAATCGTAACCGTTTCAGGCTTTCCCAGCTTACTACGCACATAACTGGTGATGCGCCAAACGTAAGACAGAATAAAGCAATAAGCCACAAAACAGGCGATGAAGGTATAGAACATAATCGCTTCAGAAAGGCCTGTCATCTCTCCATAAATACCAAATGCCGCGTATGCCGATGCAATTAAACAAATAGCGACAAGCGTTTGTTTTGAGCTAAGACCTAAACGCTGGAAGATGTGATGCAAGTGTTCGCGATCTGGTTTAAATGGTGAGTCACCACGACGTACTCGGCGAATCATAATGGCCGCCATGTCCATAAGAGGCACCGCGATCAGCCATAAAGCGGTTACAGGACGCATCAAAGGTTTGCTTTCTGCTTGGCTGACACCGAGCAATAGCCAAATGACTGTAAAACCAATCATCATGCTACCGGCATCACCCATAAAAATTTTTCTTTCTCGCCCTAACATTCCTAGGTTCATAAATATATAGGGAAGCATCGCGACGATAATCACCACGCAAAGGTAAGCAAGGCCGTGTTGGCTATCGACTTGCAGTAAGAAAGCAAGTGCGCCAAAAGTCACAATAGAAAGGCCGCCTAGCAGGCCATCAATGCCATCCACCATATTGAACGCATTAATTGCGCCAATAACTGCAAAAGTAGTGATAACAGTGCCTACCCAGCCAAGGCTTATCTCACCAAAACCAAACATATTGCCTAAGCTATGCAGTTCAATGCCCGCAACCTTCATCATCACAAGAGATAATACTGCTTGGATACTAATTCGAACTTTTACACTCAGATCAAACTTATCGTCTAATGCTCCAATAAACGTAAGTAAACAGATAGAACCAACGTATAGCCAACTATGCTCAATGACATCGGGTTTGAACGTTAAAAATTGCGTCAAGACAAGGCATATAGAGATCCCCCCAACTAAAGGAACGACCCCTTCGTGAAGCTTGCGCTCATTGGGCTTATCTACTAATCCAATGCTCTTAGCGGCTTTGCGCATAATAAAGAGAGTTGCAACTGAAGAGAAAAATATGAATATGAGTTCTAGGAGCATATATATCTTGCCAACACGTGGTTTTAGTTATTCGCGACCTATTCTAACCGACAGATCGACTATCACAAGGGGAAATTGAGTAACATTGTGAGAGAGAGCGAGACTAAATATTGCTAATAATATTGAAGCAAGGTTTTATTCATAATGTAATTAAAGCACGGTTTTCAGATTTTTCTCGAGAAAGTGTTGATATAGCGCCTCTTTTGCTGCCCTCTCGCCATGAATCAAATGGATCTCTTTAGGAGGTGGGCTTATCCCTTCTACAAAGCGAACCAGATCAGCTTTATCTGCATGTGCAGAATAGCCAGACATCGTATGTACCTGAGCTTGCACATGAATTCTCTCATCATCAATCACCATTTCTTTAGCTCCGCTTTGTATATCCCTACCTAACGTTCCTTCTGCTTGGTAGCCTGCGAGCAACACATCATTACGCTTATCCGGCAACAAGGCTTTGAGGCAATTGACCACACGGCCGCCTTCACACATGCCAGAAGCCGCGACCACAATAGCCGGCTCAACCGTGCTAGCGAGGCGATTTACCAAGTGCAAATGTTCCGCATGATTCTCAATAGTAATACATTGTTCAAACGCCAGAGGATGACGATGACTCCCCAAGCGCTGCTTTGCTTCTTTTCCCCATAGCTTCTTAAATCGGCGGTAAGTCTTGGTGACCTTTTTCGCTAAAGGAGAGTCTAGAATGATAGGAAGAGAATGGTGTAAATCATGTTGATGAATAAGCTGTTCAATATCAAACAGCAACTCCTGCGTTCTGCCTACGCTAAATGCCGGAATAACTATTACACCACCATCTTCAAGCGCATGACGAATAATTGCGAGTAACCTTTGGCTTCGACTTTCGACACTCTCATGCTGTTTGTTACCGTAAGTAGATTCGATAAACAGATAATCCGCACGGGTAGGAGAGATAGGGTCTGGAAGAAGCGGTGTATTACTTGGCCCCAAATCACCAGAAAACACCACCACCTCATTGTTAGGAAGTTTAAACTCCACATAAGCAGAACCAAGAATATGCCCCGCCGGCTGAAAGCGAAGATAAGCCAGCTCTTTAAGCGGAAACCATGTTTGGTAATCACAAGGCACTAACCGCTTTTTAATGACATTCAGAATTTGCTCTCTTTGCGCTTTATTCAATCCTAGTTGAAGCTTCAATCCATCTTCTAGCATTAGCGGCACCAGTTCTGCCGTCGCACGAGTGCAGTAGATTTTACCTTTATAGCCTGCGGCTAATAACCACGGTAAGCGACCAATATGATCGATATGCGCATGAGTCAGCACCAAAGCTTTTATTCTGCGGACAGAAAACTCAATTTCTAATGAGCGGTGTTTGCCATTCTTCAATGCGTCCCGTCCCTGAAAAAGCCCACAATCGATCAAAATGCTGCCTTTAGGTAACTTAAGCTCGTGACAAGAGCCTGTTACTGAGTGCTTTCCTCCATGGTGCACAACCTGCATAAACCTTTTTCCTTTTCGTTATTTACCTAGAGCTTATTCTCTAAAAGATAAGCCATTTTTCGTCGGTTTTAACTTAATTGATAATCTCATCGAAAAGGAGAAGGAAAGTGGCAAAAATAGACAAAGTTGGACACACATAAACGAGAGTCATGAATATGGCGCTAAGTGATTACGATAGAGTGTGAGCGCACACAGTGTTATGCATTGTCATGCGTCGTTATAGCCTTATATTTTATGTAACTGCATAAATATTTATTATAATCTTGGCTTTATAAGGTGTTGATTTATAAGGAGCGGGGTGCATAAGGCTTGTTTTTATAAATATAACGCCAAAATAATGTCAGCAAAAAGTCATTTTTTCGTGAGCTTGCGTCTTTCAGTTGCAACCTGTTTGCTATACAATTCCATGCCTAGAGTACGTCAATATATTAGAGCGGATTGCATTGCCTTTAGGAGCCAGACCTAGGGGCGGTAGCGTACTCAAATTAGAAATCACGCGCACATGATGACGAACATCATCAAGGAATGCCGTAACATATAAATATAATTAAGCACACAGTTGCGCATCTGGCAAGTTGCTTCTTATCAAAAGGAGCGCTTAAACAAACATTTAAGTAAAGCCCCATTACGTCAGAGGGGCAAAATCAAAGCTGCTACACAGTTTTGAGTGATACATTGGCTAGGCATAAGGTTTTCCCTTTCTATAAATACCTTTCATTTCTCATAACTAGATCATTCGCGATTTAGTTATGCACAAGCCTACCTTTCCAGTATTGATTCTCGAGCGTAGCTAACACGCGTACGTGTCGCGGTGTTGCTCTGCGTTCGCAGCGTATTACGAATTCAAATTTTACTTTGTTATTTCGAAGTAGCTTCGTACATCCAAAATTTGGATATTCACTTTCAGCGTCTATTCATTGGCTAGGCTAATTAACATGTCAAAAAAGAAAATTCTTACTGTATTCGGTACTCGTCCAGAAGCCATCAAAATGGCACCTCTTGTCCATGCGCTTGCAAACGATGAACGATTCGAAGCAAAGTGCTGTGTGACTGCGCAACACCGTGAAATGCTTGATCAAGTCCTTGAACTGTTTGAGATCAAACCAGATTATGATTTGAACTTGATGAAGGCTGGGCAATCCCTCAATGATGTGACTGCACGTATCTTGCTAGAGCTCAAACCTGTACTGCAAGACTTTAAGCCTGATGTGGTGCTTGTTCATGGTGATACAGCCACTACTTTTGCCGCGAGCCTTGCAGCCTATTACGAGCAAATTGAAGTTGGCCATGTAGAGGCGGGATTACGCACAGGCAACATCTATTCACCTTGGCCGGAAGAGGCGAACCGCAAGCTAACTGGTGCGCTGACCAAATACCATTTTGCGCCAACCGAAACCTCTCAAAATAACTTACTAAAAGAAAACACCAACCCAGCGGATATTTCTATCACCGGCAACACAGTGATTGATGCGTTACTTATGGTGAAAGACAAGATCGACAATGACGCAGCATTGAACGAGCAACTCGCAGCGCAGTTCCCAATGCTAAAAGAAGATAAAAAGTTGATTTTGGTCACCGGACATCGCCGTGAAAGCTTTGGAGGTGGGTTCGAGCGTATTTGTGAAGCACTAGCACGTACAGCAAAAGACAACCCTGATGCGCAAATCCTATATCCAGTTCACTTGAATCCAAACGTAAGAGAGCCAGTAAATCGCATTCTATCCAACGTGGATAACGTGCACCTTATCGAGCCTCAACAATACCTTCCATTTATCTACTTGATGAGCCGTGCGCACATCATCCTTACCGATTCCGGTGGTATTCAGGAAGAGGCGCCTTCATTAGGTAAGCCTGTATTGGTAATGCGTGACACCACTGAAAGACCAGAAGCCGTTGCAGCAGGCACCGTGAAACTAGTGGGAACAGATGTCGATAAGATCGTCACAGGCTTAGAAGTGTTGTTAAAAGATGAAGAGGCTTATAAAGCAATGAGCTTCGCACACAACCCTTACGGTGATGGCCTAGCATGCCAAAGAATTTTAGACGAATTAGCAAAATAACAATCTCAGGAAATGAACATGTCTTTTGAAACAATCTCAGTTATTGGTTTAGGTTACATCGGTTTACCTACTGCCGCGATGTTTGCATCACGTAAGAAAAAAGTGATTGGTGTTGATGTTAATCAGCACGCAGTGGATACCATCAACCAAGGTAAAATCCACATTGTAGAGCCAGATCTGGATATGATCGTGAGTGCGGCGGTATCAGAGGGTTATTTAAAAGCTAGCACAACCCCAGAACCAGCGGATGCGTTTTTGATTGCCGTACCAACCCCGTTCTTACCTTGTGAAGAAGGCGAAGTCCCAGCACCAGATTTGTCTTACATAGAAGCAGCAAGCAAAGCGATTGCTCCTGTGCTAAAAAAAGGCGACTTGGTGATTTTAGAATCCACTTCTCCTGTCGGAGCGACAGAGCAAATGGCAGCTTGGCTTGCAGAAGCACGTTCGGAGCTTACTTTCCCACAAACACATGGTGATAACGCAGATGTTAATGTTGCGCACTGCCCAGAACGCGTACTGCCAGGCCATGTTGTTCGTGAACTAGTAGAAAACGACCGCGTTATTGGCGGTATGTCGGCTCGTTGTTCAGAACGATCTGTTGAATTGTACAAAACTTTCGTTCTAGGTGAGTGTGTGGTGACCAATGCTCGCACGGCAGAAATGGCGAAGCTAACCGAAAACAGCTCTCGCGATGTACAAATTGCCTTTGCTAACGAGCTATCCATCATCTGTGATAAGTTAGACATCAATGTATGGGAGTTGATTGCACTCGCAAACCGCCACCCGCGTGTAAACATCCTTCAACCGGGCCCGGGTGTAGGCGGTCACTGTATCGCAGTTGACCCTTGGTTTATCGTGTCGAAAACGCCAGAAGAGGCACAAATCATCCATACCGCACGTAAAGTGAATGATGGCAAGCCGGAGTGGGTAATCAACAAAGTGAAACTGGCGATTGCAGACTTCCTACAAGCGAACCCTGATAAAACAGCCAAAGAAGTAACTGTTGCTTGTTATGGTCTGGCATTTAAACCAGATATCGATGACTTGCGTGAGAGCCCAGCAATGGTTATTACACAAAAGATCGCAGAAATGCATGCTGGCCGAGTGATTGCAGTTGAGCCAAATATCGAGTCTATTCCTGCAAAACTCAAGCGTGTTGAACTTGTAGAATTTGATATCGCAGCAAAAGAAGCGGATGTGCAAGTTTTGCTGGTTGATCATAAAGAGTTTAAGGAACGTGCAGTTAAAGCAGGGTTGGTAATAGACACCAAAGGTATTTGGTAAATAAATATTAATTAGTAACTATGTCGTAGATATCGGCATAGTTACTTATGGTAACTACATTGAAAAACAAGTATTTTCTGGCGCATATAGTTACGTTTTTTATTGGAATGATAATAACACTATATTTGCCTAAAACATTGAGTATAGAACAATATAGTAAATATGCTATTCTAAGTGTTTGCATTACATTCTTCATACCAATTTGTTCGTTAGGGTTGGTGTCGTATATAGTTAGGTATTATAAACAAAGAGAAAAAGAATTTGATTTGGGGAGTAACAGTAAAGCTATTTACTCCATAGGATTAATGTTGACGTTGTTTTCTATAGGAAGTTATAGCTACATATTTGATTTAGGAGTGTACGAATTTTTTGTATTGTATGCTTCTGTTTCATTACTAGCATTAGTGTCTATATCTTCTGCATATTATAGGGCAAAAGGTGACGCATCTGCATATTTTTCCCTTGTTGCAACACAAAAAATAACTCATCTTATTATATTTCTTATAATTACTTACATATATGAATCTACAGCTATATTATATTTTTTATCTGGTTCGTTATCATGTATTATAGTCCTTACTTTAACTGGATATAATTGTTTTCCTCCGAAAGATAATGAAATGATATCTCTTGACACAATCAAGAGTAGTGTTAAGTTTTGTGTACCTATCGCCATTGCTAATATATCAGTTACAATAATACCAGTAATTGAAAGAAACTTAATTTCCTCTCTATATGATACAATGACTTTAGCACAATTTGTTTTTAACTATGAACTAATTAGCAAATTTACGGCTGTATCCCTTCTTATAATTAAGATTTCAGTTTGGCCCTATGTCGCATGTGGGGAAAGAAGATTAGAGCTAATTAGATACAAAGAGGTGTTGAAGAAATCAGCTTTAGCATTATCTATTTTATTGCCAATCGCAATGATCTTTGTATATTTTTCTTATAACTTTATAGTAATAAAAGCTCTTAACATGGAATCATATGCTAATATAAATATTTTTTATCTTTTCGTACTTTCTTCTGTGTTTCTTGTTTACAACTATATTATAAATATTGGTTCTATGATACTTGATAAAACACATATAATAACTATAAAGACTATCAATATTATCATATTACATGTTGTCGGGATTTATGCGTCATCTGAGTTTTTTGGTATATATGGTGTTGTCATTTCTATGATGTTTGCTCAGTTTGCTGGCGTAATTTACTCCTTTTATAAGAATAGAAGAATTATTAATATGGAGATGGTTCGTGAATAAGAAAATTAAAGTTTTACACATGGGTTGTGCTTACTATCCTTACCAGGGAGGAAGTACTCAAAGGCTTTCAGCTTTAATGAGAGAGTGTTCAAAAAACATCGATTTTGATTTTTATCTAATAACAAGAACAACATCAGAAGATAAAATTGAAGACGATAAATACTTTAATGAAGTAATTAGGGGAGTTAATACTGATAAAATTGGCTTTAATAAATTTATTTTTAATGAAGTTAAAAGATTGCGACCTGATATAGTTGTCACACACAACTCACGAGTATTGTTAAATTGGATTGCTTTATATGGAAAACTCTTCCCAAATATAAAAATTGTAAATGAAATACATTCATTTAGAGATGAAACAAATACGAAAAGATTGCTGAACAAATATTTGTATAGTCGGGTTGATGCTAACATTGTTTTATCAAGAACTGCTAATAATTATTTAAAAGAAAAATACAGCTGCAAAAACTCTGAAATAGTTTTTAATGGAGTTAGTATGAATGGTTTTACAAAAAAATCTAGTAAAATCTATGATAAAAATAGTGTTACTTTTTCTTACATTGGCACCTTCCATGAATGGCAAGGAGTTTTACTTCTTGCTGAAGCCATAAAAGGCATAGAAGATTCATTTTTATCTAAGCATACTATTAATATTGTTGGTGATGGACCACATTTAAATAATTTTAAAGAAATAGTAAAAGGAAAAAATATAAATATATTCGGATGGATGCCGAAATCAAAAGCAGATCAGGTTCTTTATGACTCTGACTATATTTTAGCTCCAAGATTAAGTACTACAGGCACTGAGACAGTTGTCCCGCTTAAAGTTTTTGAATCAATAGACACTTGTACTCCGATAATTTGTACTCCAGTTGGTGGCCTAAAAGAGATGTTTGAGGAAAATCATGCTGCCATTTTTACTAAAGATATTTCAGCCGACAGCTTACGTGAGATCATGCTACAACCTCTGGATATAGGTTTGTATAATGATTATATTAAAAAACTTGAAAGTATAAAGCATCAAGTACCAACATGGAGGAATTCAGCTAATGTTTATTTAAGCGTCTTTCGGAGTTTGATTAAGTTCGGAAAATAAAATGAAGCTAAATCAAAATCTTTATTCCCGTATCATAGGCGTTTTTTGCTTTTTACTCTTAAGTCCTTGGTTAATTTGGCAAACGCCTGGAAAACAACTTTTTCAAGTGTTTTTTTTGTTTTGTATTTTATGTTTGTCCGTTTTAATATTAAAAAATAAGAAGAAAAGCAAATCATCGATATCGATATTATCGATTTATATTGCTTTAGTCTTTTGGACTTTTATTCCATTTAGAGATTATGATGGTATAGCTCCAGCTGTGATTTTTATTTTTTCAGCTATAATGTTATTCTGTTTGAATAACAGTGATAAAGTGGCAGTTTATAAGTCTTTTTATAATATATATGTATGCGCCAACTGCTTTTTTATATTTGCTTGGTTGCTATACTTATTTAAAGTCCCCTTTCCTAAAATAATACTAGAAAATACATCCAAGGATATTTTTGGGGCATATTATTATGTATATTATGGTGTGGTTTACATAAATACTCAGGTGCATGATGTTCCTTTTTTTTCTACCATAATTAGAAATCATGGTTTTTTTAAAGAACCAGGACATCTAGGTTTATATAATTGCCTTTTTTTATTAGTTTACAATAAATATCTTTCCAGGAATAATAAGGTTATCATATTTTTATCAACATTTCTTACATTCTCTGCACCTAGCCTGATTTTTTCTTTGGTTATATTTGTTTCATATTATATGAAGAGTATATTTCATATAATTAAAGCAATTATAATATCATTGGTTTTATTCTTTGTTTTTAGTGATATTGTCAGTTTTATTGTCGAAAACTTTATTTTAAACAAGTTGAGCAAAGGAGATGGAAGTTTAAGTGGAATTTTAGATGCTAGAGCTAATGATCTTTACGTTCTTCCAGCATTAGATTTTTTTCATTTTATATTTGGCTATGGTAAAAACGTATTTGAAGTTTATGATGTAATTGTTTCTGATTATAGAAATACGATTTATAAATTTGGCATTATATATTTAATGTTGTTTATTTTTCCAGTGTTAATTATTTTTAAAAAAAGTGATGATAAATTTACAGTGCTAATGTTTATTTCTCTTACATTAGTAATATTTTTCCATCGTGCTTGGATGCTAGAGTCAGCTCAAATGTTTATGTTTGTATTCTTTATGTTTTGTTCACTATTGGTAAGGAGAGATGAATTTGAATAAAGAGTTAATATATATTGTTAAAACTCAATCTTTAAAGTCTGATCATCGGGTCAGGAAAGAATTAAATCTTTTGAAAAATAACTTCGAAAAAATTAGAGTTATTTACTCATCTAATGATGATTATGATTTGAAGTTTGAACAAAAAAAAATAAGACTGCCGGGTGGTGCTGCACATAGAAATCTAGTAATAAGATTGATGGGAGCTATATACTTTTCTCTTTGTTCCTTTTTTCTTTTAGTCTTTTCAAAAAATAATAAGTCTATATGGGTTTGTGACCCCATATTATTTCCACTAGTATATATGTTGGCATTTCGTGGATTTTACGTGGTTTGGGATCATCATGAGTTACCTCCGGGATGGGTGTTAAACTCTAAAATTTTTAGATTTTTTTTTAAATTGTCCTATCGATCTTGTAGAGTTAATTTTCATGCTAATGAGGCAAGAAAAAATTATTTAGAAAATATACTAAATATAGAAAATAATAACTCTTACGTATTGAGAAATTACCCTTCCTATAATGACTTTTCTAGTGAATACTCTGATATAGTTATTCCTAAAACTAAGCCTATTGCTTATCTTCAGAATTCTTTGATTAAGGAAAGGTGTGGCGGAGAACTTTGTAGGGCTTTAATTGATCTGGGTTATTATATCATCCATGCGGGCAGTAGTTTCGACCAGAAATACATGTTGAATTATGTTTCTGAGCGTGAAATGCAAGAAAATATCCAAATATGCGGTAATCTTCCATTATCTACTATAAATACTATTTTATCTCAATCGGACATAACACTTATTTTCTATCGTGATAATTCAATAAATCAAAAATTTTGCGAACCCAATAGAGTATATCAAGCGATGCTTTTAAATGTAAAGATAGTTGCTGGGAATAATCCAACATTGGTGGAGGCTATGGACGGTTATGCTAACCATGTTATTGCTAATACAGATGGACGTAATATTATTGAAATTAAAAACTCTATAACTAAGGCAAAATCAATAAAGCTCGAAATGCAAGAGTATTCAAAATATTGGGAAGATTACGCTAGCCTTTTCAATGATATTTTTTGTGATTAAAACCCAATTATAATTGAAGGTTTGGTAATGTATAAAATTCTTTATTTTCACCAGCACTTTTCAACACCTAAAGGTTCCACAGGAATACGTTCCTACGAGATGGCAAAGCGCCTAATTCAGCATGGGCATAATGTCACTATGGTATGTGGCACATATGGTGGAGGAGAGACGGGTTTAGATTCGGAGTTTGTTTCTGGCAAGCGCGTGGGTACCGTCGATGGCATTCGAATCATTGAGTTTGATTTGGCTTACTCAAACTCAGATGGTTTTATTAAACGCAGTATGACGTTTATTAAGTTTGCCTTAAAAAGTATTGGCCTTGCCTTTACTGAAAAATACGATGTGTTGTTTGCAACCACAACACCTCTGACAGCGGGCATTCCGGGTATCTTTGCTCGTTGGTTACGCGGCAAGCCATTTGTTTTTGAAGTGAGAGATTTATGGCCAGAACTGCCCAAAGAAATGGGGGTAATTAAAAACCCAGTCATTCTTAGTTTGATGTCGTTTTTAGAGTGGGCATCTTACCGAAGTGCGCATCGTTGTATTGGCTTATCTCCTGGCATTGTTGATGGCATTAAAAAGCGTGGCGTGGACGAAAGTAAAATAGCCATGGTGCCAAATGGTTGTGATTTGTCTATCTTCAGTCAACCAAGTGAGCCTTGGCGCCCGGAAGGTGTGAAAGAAACAGATCTGATGGCGATTTTCACTGGAACTCATGGAATGGCAAATGGCCTTGATGCCGTTTTAAATACGGCAGTGGAGCTACAGAAACGTGGTCGAAAGGACATTAAGCTAGCTTTAGTCGGGCAAGGTAAATTAAAACCCGAACTGGAGAGAAGGGCGAAAGAGTTCGAATTGAACAATGTTGTGTTTCACCCTCCGGTAAATAAGCAAAAGTTATCTGGTTTGATGGCAAGTGCAGACGTTGGCATGCAAGTACTGGCGAATATACCTGCCTTTTATTACGGCACATCGCCTAATAAGTTTTTCGATTATATCTCTGCGGGTCTAC
Organism: Vibrio sp. Sgm 5; assembly: GCF_026241575.1. NCBI lineage: Bacteria > Pseudomonadati > Pseudomonadota > Gammaproteobacteria > Vibrionales > Vibrionaceae > Vibrio > Vibrio sp. Sgm 5. The sequence continues at coordinate 42,524 of NZ_JAPHPY010000003.1, read as the reverse complement.
CAGTGATAAACAACTACCCAGGTTGGTTAGCAGGAATGATTGAGCAAACGCAATGCGGATTCGCGGTTCAGCCAGACGACCCAATTGCTTTCGCTGATGCCTTAGAAAAAGCAGCCAATCAAAGAGAAGCTCTTACCTTGATGGGAGCCAATGCACGCCAACTTGCAGAGAGTCAGTTTGACCGCGCGCTATTGGCTGATAAATGGGTTGATTGGGTGACTGGCGTTAATGCAGAAGAGGGTAATGCGGCAGATAGCCGTGCATCAGAGGTGAAAGATGAAAAGACTGTTTGATTTTCTCGCGTCTCTTATCGCGCTTATTCTGTTATCTCCTATCATTGCATTAGTCGCTTGGAAGATTCGTAAAAACCTGGGTTCTCCGGTTCTGTTCCGTCAAACGCGCCCGGGCTTGAATGGAAAACCTTTTGAAATGGTGAAGTTTCGCACCATGAAGGATGCGGTGGATCAACAAGGGAATCCACTACCGGATTCTGAGCGCATGACTCCTTTTGGCGATAAGCTAAGAAACAGCAGCTTAGATGAACTTCCGGAACTATGGAATGTGTTAAAAGGGGAAATGAGCTTAGTTGGGCCTCGTCCGTTGCTCATGCAGTACCTACCGCTTTACAGCACAGAACAATCAAGACGCCATGATGTTCGCCCCGGTGTGACTGGCTGGGCTCAAATCAATGGCCGCAATGCGATTAGCTGGGAAGAAAAGTTTACCTTAGATGTTTGGTACGTAGATAACAAAACACTGTGGCTAGATATTAAGATTCTTTTCATGACGGTAAAAAAGGTCTTCGTGAAGGAAGGCATATCTGCAGACGGGCACGTCACCATAGAGCCATTTACCGGCTCAGAAGAGCAAGGTAGTCGCCAATTATGAAAAGCTGCGCCATTTTAGGAGCCAGTGGACATGGCAAGGTGGTCGCAGAAATTGCAGAACTAAACGGTTATCAACATATCACATTTTTTGATGACCGCTGGCCCAGTTTAACCTCTGTTGAGCATTGGGATGTCTCTGGTGATACTGCTGCACTTTTGGCAACGGCAAGCGAATATGATGTGGTAGTAGTTGCTATCGGCCACAACGCGACGCGCTGTGCGAAACAACATGAGTTGAGTGCAGCAGGAGCAAACTTCGATGTGCTAGCTCATCCTAGTGCTGTAATCAGTAAATACGCCAACATCAAAGCAGGAACAGTGGTGATGGCAAACGCAGTCGTGAACCCATTTAGCCATATCGGGGCGAGCTGCATCATTAATACAAGCTCTATCGTAGAACATGATTGTAGGCTTGCTGAAGGCGTTCACATTAGTCCTAATGCAAGTTTAGCTGGCGGTGTAGAGGTTGGCGAAAACGCTTGGATAGGGATCGGTAGCCAAGTGAAACAACTTGTCGTCGTTGGTCGTAATGCCGTTGTCGGCGCTGGTTCGACGGTAATTAACCATATACCAGATTTTCAAACCGTAGTGGGTTCTCCTGCTCATACACTTATCAAATCAGAAAAATAACACTTACTAGGTGACATCGTGCTGAATACACCATTTTCTCCATGGCCTTCTTTTACTCAAGAAGAGGCGGATGCAGTGAGCCGTGCGCTACTGTCAAACAAAGTAAACTACTGGACAGGCAACGAGTGTCGTGAATTCGAAAGAGAGTTCGCGGCATGGGCTGGTTGCGAATACGCGATTGCTCTTGGTAACGGCACGCTTGCACTCGACGTGGCATTGAAAGCCTTGGGCGTTGGCAAGGGCGATGAAGTGATTACCACCCCAAGAACGTTCCTTGCTTCCGCTTCGTCAATTGTGACTTCCGGTGCTGAACCCGTTTTTGCGGATGTAGACCTAAACAGCCAAGCGATTACGGCTGAATCGATACAAGCGGTACTCACGCCAAAAACAAAAGCGGTGATTGTGGTGCACCTTGCTGGCATGCCAGCAGAGATGGATGCCATTATGGCGCTGTCACAGCAGCATGGTTTTTACGTGGTTGAAGATTGTGCGCAAGCACATGGTGCGAAATACAAAGGCCGTAGCGTAGGGACTATTGGCCACATTGGTGCTTGGTCTTTCTGCCAAGATAAGATCATGACGACAGGCGGCGAAGGCGGCATGGTGACAACCAATGATAAGACATTGTGGTCAACCATGTGGTCGTACAAAGATCACGGTAAAAGCTTTGATGCGATTTACAATCGTGAGCATCCACCGGGCTTCCGTTGGTTACACGAATCTTTCGGGACTAACTGGCGCATGACAGAGTTACAAGCTGTGATTGGCCGTATCCAACTCGCTCGCATGCCAGCATGGACAGCGCAGCGCCAAGCGAATGTAGCACAAATTGATGAGGCGGTTGCAGACCTAAGCGTGGTTCGCCGAGTTGAAGTGCCGGAATACAGTGAGCATGCAGCATACAAACACTATTTGTTTGTAGAGCCTGAGAACCTTGCTGAAGGATGGACACGAGATCGCATCGTAGAAACCATCGTTGAGCGCGGTGTGCCAGCTTACCAAGGAAGCTGCTCAGAAGTGTACCTAGAGAAGGCGTTTGACAATACACCTTGGCGACCAGAGCAGCGATTGAGCAATGCTGTGATTTTAGGGGAAACAAGCTTGATGTTCCTTGTGCATCCAACCTTAACGATTGAAGAAGTGTCTAAAACGGCTCAAGTGATCCGAGAAGTGCTTTTAGAAGCTCAGCGCTAAATATTGATTTGCAAATCTTATGAGAGTGTTTTTGCTCTCGTCCTAGAACCTAGAACCTAGAACCTAGAACCTAGAACCTAGAACCTAGAACCTAGAACCTAGAACCTAGAACCTAGAACCTAGAACCTAGAACCTAGAACTAACCCTGCGGCGCCTTCTGTGCGCCGTAATTTTGCGAAGGGACAAGGAGTACAGTTCCTTTGTTGCATTGCGTTGCAAACTCAACGCGGCGTTGCTAATTATTATGCATCCGAGTGTTCTATTAATAGTCACTGAGTTGTATAATGTTTGTTCAGCGGCTGTATAAATTCAACAAAAAACATTACCACCAACTCTTACTAATAAATCTGGGGTAATGAGGCTTATTCTTCGTCATGATTGAACACAATTCCAAATTAAACGTCATTTGGTCGTTACCACGCTATAAAAAACGTGTCATTAGTGCGGTAGTAGACTTTTTCATTATTTCCAGTGCGTTTTTAATGGCGTACTGGACCAGAATTGGAGAGTTTACTCACCTACCAGATACGGCAAGCCAGTATGTGCTTTATTCTACTATCGCGATTACGTTAGCGATTTTTGCGGCTTTAGGTTTATATCGAGCGGTACTACGCTATCTAGGCTTTCATGTGCTGGCGGTTGTTGGCTTAGGCACCATACTTTCTGCGATGTGCGCGGCTACGTTTGCTTTTGCCTTCCATGCAGAGTTACCTCGCTCTGTCCCTTTTATTTATGCGGCCTTTCTGGCTATTGGCGTCGGTAGCAGCCGCTTAATCGTCAGAAGTTTAGTTGCCCAATCAGTGCATAAAGTGGGAACACCAGTGCTTATTTATGGTGCTGGTAGTGCAGGCCGTGAATTGGCGTTCGCGCTGCGCCAATCGGAGACACATCGTGTGATTGGCTTTGTTGATGAAGACAAAACACTCTACAATACCACCTTAATGGGACACTTTGTTTACACGGTAGAAAGTGCACCGAAAGCGATCAAAAAATACGACGTGAAACAGATTCTACTGGCGATCCCAAGCGCTTCAAATAAACGTCGTAAAGAAGTGCTGGATAGCATTTCTAAACTGCCTGTTGAGATTCAGACTGTGCCAGATATGCGCGATATCTTAACCGGTAAAGCAAAAATCGATGAACTAAAAGAAGTCCCAATTGGTGATTTGTTAGGTCGAGACGCGGTTCAACCTCAGCAAGTATTGATGGAATCAAACATCAAAGACCAAACCGTTATGGTAACGGGGGCTGGTGGCTCAATTGGCTCAGAGCTTTGTCGACAAATTTTAAATTACTCCCCGAAAGCACTGGTCTTGTTTGAGTTATCTGAATTTGCTCTATATCAGATACATATTGAGCTGAGCCAAATCGTTAAAGATAGAAAACTAAACATTGTGGTTGTCCCTTTGGTTGGGTCGGTACAAAGACAAAACCGCCTCGAAACCACCATGAAGGCGTTTGAGGTCGACACGGTTTACCATGCTGCCGCGTACAAACACGTCCCGCTTGTTGAATACAATGTCGTAGAAGGTGTACGCAATAACGTATTTGGTACTTACTATACGGCTTTAGCTGCCATTGATGCAGGCGTGAAAAATTTCGTTTTAATCTCTACTGATAAAGCGGTTCGTCCTACTAATGTGATGGGCACAACCAAGCGAATGGCGGAGCTAGGCTTACAAGCACTGGCAGAGCAACAAAACCGCATTCGAGAGAACAACCCAAACCTAGGCACCCGCTTTTGTATGGTGAGGTTCGGTAATGTTTTGGGTTCATCAGGTTCGGTAGTGCCGGTTTTCAAAAAACAAATTGCTAACCGTGAACCAATCACGGTGACTCACAAAGACATCACTCGATACTTTATGACGATTCCAGAAGCTGCGCAGCTTGTGATTCAAGCCGGGGCGATGGGCAGAGGTGGCGACGTCTTTGTTCTTGATATGGGCTCGCCAGTAAAAATTGTCGACCTAGCGAAGAACTTAATTCATCTATCGGGTTTGGAAGTCAAAGATGAAGCCAATCCAGAAGGGGATATTGAGATTAAGTACACAGGCTTAAGACCCGGCGAGAAGTTGTATGAAGAGTTGTTGATTGGTGACGACAACGTTTCTGAAACCGCGCACAGCCGAATCATGACCGCGCAGGAAGACTTCTTACCAATGAAGGAATACGAAACGCTAATTGATAAATTGGATGTGGCTTGCCATAACTTCCAACATGAAGTTATTCGCCGTTTGTTGCTCGAAGCACCGACCGGCTTTAACCCTGTAGACGGCATCGAAGATTTGGTCTGGAAGCAAACATCACAAACAGCGGCTTTGTTTAACTTTGAGCCAAAGCAAAGTAATGCAGCTGAAACTTGATGCTTTAGTTGTGATGATAAATAATAGATAAATTAATTATTTGCTGGTGGAGGCTTGTGAAGGAACGGTTAGATTCCAATCATCATCAGCAATGAAATGACAAAAGTTAAAAGGCACCAAAGCGGTGCCTTTTTGTGTATTCATGACTTTAACAGTGGCAAAACTGATGGCACAGAAAATTATTAAAAAACGGATTGCAGCACTATCGCTACCGCTCTTTATGAGTGCGCCTATTGCAGCAGAAGGCTTAAAAACGCTCCCCTCCAATCAGAGTTTTACGGGACTGACGTTAACGCCTAATGCTCAGTCTTTGGAGTATGGGGACTTCTCTTTCACGTACGCTCAGGGGCTGCCTTTTCGAACCCAGATTCAAGATCTTGATTCACTCAAGTTTTCATTTGGGATTGTTGAGGGGTTGGAAGCGCATGGCAGAATTGTAACCGATGACTATAACTCGAATTGTTTCGTAGATTGTGGGGATACTCGTGATTTGTCCATGTCATTCAAATATCAGCTACCAAACTTTTGGGGTGTCGATAGCTTAGACTTTGCTGTAGGTGTTCAAGATCTCGGAGGATCGGCAAACCAATTTAGTACCCAGTATGCCGTCGCTGATTATTCTTTTGATTTTGCTCCAATTCGCGTATCAGCAGGTTATGGTGTCTCTGACATTATGTTAGGTGTGATGGACGGACCATTTGGTGGTATTGAATACCAACCATTTGATTTTGTTCAGCTCACTGGTGAATACGATGCTGTTGAGTTTAACTCATCAGTGAAAGTGTTCACGCCTGAGGAACTGCTACCTTACGACATGACGGCTTCTTTGAGCTACCAAATTTACTCTGGCCATGAAACGGATGAGCAGAATATGTGGAATGCCGCATTGTCTATCCCGCTTATCACCGATTACACCCGTTCTCGTGAATATGCTCGTAGCAATGTGTCATTGATGGAAAAGCTCTCTCTAGAGCAAAGCAAAGCTAATAATGCGTCAATCTCTGCCTTGGTAAGCGCACTGCGCAACGAAGGTTTTGTCAATATTCAAGTTGGCACCTTAAACCAGTCGGTTATCGTAGCTCTAGAGAACCGCCGCTATAACCACAACCAGATGGATGGTTTAGGTGTCGCGATGGGGATCATTTCAAGTCACTTCGGATCGAACTCAGCACAAGAAATGGGCTTAAGCTCTGATCGTGTAGAGTTAATGCTATTGGCGAACCAAAAACCAGTCGTGAGTGTGCAAACGGATGCGACTTGTTACCAGAGTTTTGTGAATGGTTCTGCGGCATGTGATGACATTCAATTCAGTACCAAAAATCTATCCGACAAGCTTGAGTTGGTGGAGTGGAAAACAGAGCGCGTAAACAGCGGAACGTTAGATTCACAATTGGTGTTATCGCCAATGGTACGTCATGGTGTTGCGACCGAGTTTGGTGTTTATGATTACTCGTTTGCGATGTCGAGCAACCTATATACCTTCTTGTGGTCTGGTGCTGCTGTTGATATTCGCCATATCCTCCCATTAGCGGAAAGCGATGATTTTGAAGATGGCGGTTACTTTGAAGATAGCGCCTATGAAAATGAAATTGACCGCGCGATGGTTCATCAATTCTTCCGCTTGCCATATGTCGATGTAGCTAACCAAGTGTCGTTAGGTCTGGTGAAAACCGATTATGTTGGTGCTCGCAGTGAATCTGCTTGGTTCTCTCCATCTGGTGCTCATGCTCTTGGGCTAGAAATGAGTTATTTCCAGCACATGGATGAGAAAGACAAAAATGGATATGCAAACCCGGATCGCCAAACGTTCCTAACTCGTTATACCTTTAGTATGCCTGAATGGGATTGGCAGTTTAATGCGACCGCGGGTGAGTTTTGGAAAGGAGATGTCGGCGCGAAGTTCACGACTTCACACTGGTTTGAGGACATTGAAGTTTCTGCGAGCTACCAAGTGACGAAGTTTAATGATACCGATGAAGAGCAGTTCGTTACTGTTGCGGTGAAACTACCTCTGACACCTTGGCGTGATATGTCTCCTGGCTTACTTCAGGTTCGTGGTAATGAAGCGTACGACTTTAATGTCTCGACGCGAGTTGGTAACGATGCAAACTATCTCAGCACAGGGCAAGGCGATGAACTGGTGATGGATAACAGTATGCTACGTCGTTACTTTAACCGCGGCCGTTATGGTAGTGATTACTTTGAAGAGAACAAAATCCGTATGCGTAATGCTTACTTACGTTACTTAACGACTCAAATTGATTAGTTGCCCTTCTCTTAACTATCACCCAGAAAGTTAATCTGGTAGTAAATGAGAGATTGAGTTCAGCGAGCGATGTATTCTGAAATAGTAAAAAGCGGCCGAAAAGCCGCTTTTTTGTTTTCTGTCATTCTATAAGATTAGATTGCAGAGTATTAAGCTATCTTGAATCTGAAACTATTGATATCCTACTATTAGAAATAAAACTCAGGGCATTAGAATGAAAATAGCGGTTGCCGGTACAGGTTATGTAGGGCTTTCTAACGCAATGTTATTAGCTCAAAACCACCAAGTTGTTGCACTAGATATTGTTGCTGAAAAGGTTGAATTGCTGAATAACAAGCAATCACCGATTGTGGATCGTGAAATCGAAGACTTTCTAGCGAATAAGACGCTGGATTTTGTTGCGACAACAGATAAGGCGTTGGCATACAAAAATGCAGAGTTTGTCGTTATTGCAACGCCGACAGATTATGATCCAGTAACGAACTACTTCAACACGTCTTCCGTTGAGGCAGTTATTAGAGATGTGATGAGCATTAACCAAAATGCGGTGATGATCATCAAATCGACGGTACCTGTCGGTTATACCGCTCGCATCAAAGAGGAAATGAACTGTGAAAACATCATCTTCTCTCCAGAGTTTCTTCGTGAAGGTAAAGCGCTGTATGACAACCTTTATCCTTCTCGCATCATCGTTGGTGAGCAAAGTGAGCGTGCGAAGGTGTTTGCTGATTTGCTAGTCGAGGGCGCTGAGAAGGAGAACATCGAAGTTCTTTTCACGGACTCGACGGAAGCTGAAGCAGTAAAACTGTTCTCTAATACTTATCTTGCTATGCGCGTTGCTTACTTTAACGAGCTTGATTCTTACGCGGAAGCACATGGCCTTAACTCTCGCCAGATCATTGAGGGTGTAGGTTTAGACCCTCGTATTGGTAATCACTATAACAACCCTTCGTTTGGTTACGGTGGTTACTGTTTGCCAAAAGATACTAAGCAGCTACGAGCGAACTACCAAGATGTACCGAACGACATCATTGGTGCAATTGTAGAAGCAAACCGTACGCGTAAAGACTTTGTCGCGGAATCAGTCTTGAAGCGTGAACCTAAAGTTGTTGGTATCTATCGCCTTATAATGAAAGCGGGGTCTGATAACTTCCGCGCTTCTTCTATCCAAGGCATCATGAAACGCATCAAAGCGAAAGGTGTTGAAGTTGTGGTTTACGAACCGGTGCTGCAAGAGGATGAGTTCTTCAACTCCCGTGTTCTTCGTGACTTAGAAGAGTTCAAAAAAGTCTCTGATGTCATTGTGTCGAACCGCATGGTTGAAGACTTAGAAGACGTGGTTGATAAGGTTTACACTCGCGACCTGTTTGGTAGCGATTAAGCAATAGAGATTCGTAAATGGGCTCCTTTTTAGGGGCCTTTTTTGATCGGGTGCTTGACGAATGGTGTTGATTTGCTGGTTAGAGTTAGGTGCTTGTCGTGAGTAGATCCCAGATGTTGCTTAGGCCTTCGGAATGACAGAACTCATTAGAGCGTAAGCAAACAAAAAGGGATGCGTGATGCATCCCTTTGTTATTTCTGCATAATAAAAAGCGAAATTAAGCTTTAGCTGCTGCCGCTGCTTTAGCGATAGCTACGAAGCTCTTAGCGTCTAGAGAAGCGCCGCCAACTAGAGCACCGTCGATGTCTGGTTGTGAGAAGTAAGCTTCAGCGTTTTCTGGCTTAACAGAACCGCCGTATTGGATGATTACTTGTGCTGCAACTGCTTCGTCTTTTGCTGCGATTAGTGCGCGGATAGAAGCGTGGATGCGTTGTGCATCTTCAGCTGTTGCTGCTTTACCAGTACCGATAGCCCAGATTGGTTCGTAAGCGATGATTGCGCCGTTTAGAGCTTCAACACCGTAAGTGTCGATAACTGCGTTGATTTGACGTGCACATACTGCTTCAGTTTCGCCAGCTTCGTTTTGAGCTTCAGATTCACCGATACAGAAAACAGGCGTTAGACCGTTTTCTTTTAGGAAGTTGAATTTCTTCGCGATGAACTCGTCAGATTCGTTGTGGTATTCACGACGCTCTGAGTGACCGATGATGATGTGAGAAGCACCGAAGTCTTTCAGCATTTCTGGAGACATGTCGCCAGTGAAAGCACCGCTGTTGTTTAGGTCAGTGTTTTGTGCGCCTAGGATAACTTTGTTATCACCTTCTGCGATTACACACTCAGCTAGACCGATGTAAAGAGCTGGTGGAGCTACTGCTACGTCAACACCTTCAACGCCTTCAAGTTCAGCGTTAATACCAGCTAGCAGCTCAGTTACCATTGCTTTGCTACCGTTTAGTTTCCAGTTACCCATCACTACAGGACGACGCATAGGAATATCTCCCTTATCTTTAATGTAAATAGTCTATTAATGTAAAAAATCTACGTAGGAATATAACAGAATAATGTGAACAGATCATGATTGGCGTCATGTCTTATTCGGCTTTCTTCATCTGGTCGGTGCTGCATTTGTTCTATACCCAAGTAACCTCGAGATGCTAGGTTCAGCGAGAATGGCTTGGTTTGCAGGCGAGGCAACAATTTGAAGATCTAGTAGCTCTAAATTAAAAATTGTTAACAAAGTATGCAGACCAAGGCAGCTCGCCCTTCGGGAGCGTGTCATTGAACCGATGCTGCGTTGTTTTCCTAGCTTGCTTTTTCGGTAAACAGGGAATCAATGACAACGCTCTGGACCCTGTATTTTGAGGTCACTTGGGCCTATCCATTTTATCAAAAGCAATCGATTGGTGATCGCGTAGACAGAATGATAGTCCATTCCTCGGAAATTGCCGCTTAGATTGGTATTACTACGGGTTAAAAGTTAGCCGTAATAAGAAAGGAATCAAAATGCCAAACTTAGTTTTAGAATATTCCAACTCAGTTGATGAACGTGTGAATGTTCAAGGATTGTTGGAAGACTTACACAAAGTGGCCTTAGACTGTGGTTTGTTTGAGCTTGCGTCTGTCAAATCTCGTGCACTTCGTTGCCACAATTGGCTGGTCGGGGAAGAGGGCGATAGTGTGGACTTCATCCATATCAACTTTGATTTGCTCGCAGGAAGGAGCTCAGAACAGAAGCGGGAACTATCAAGAGCACTGATGGTGGTGTTACAAGAACAAGCAAGCCATGTTCGCAGTTTGACTGTGAATGTTCGAGATATGGATATTGATTGCTTCCAGAAGGTGGTAAATTAGACACACTAGGATTTACGTAGTGCGGCCAAGGAGTTGTCGCACTTTCAATATGTTGAGTGTTTCGATGTCGATTAAAGAACTACTGTTTTCTTTCCAAGGTCGTATAGGCCGTAAAACTTACTGGGTGTGGAATATCATTTACTACATCATGATCTTGGGCTTCGGTGCAGGCATCAGTAAGTTATTCCCTGCTTTCTCATATATTCTTCTGCCTATCTTCTTGTTGATTCTTCTGATCCCTGATTTGGCGATCACTACTAAGCGCTGGCATGACCGTAACAAGTCGATTTACTGGCTAGCGTTGAATATCCCGTTGATCATCGGCCGAGTCGCAACGCCAATGACGAACCCAGCAGCGCAAGACCCATCAACACCGCAAATGATGATTGCTTCGATTTCTCTGATTTGTGGCCTGTGGATTCTGGTGGAGTGTGGTTTCTTGAAAGGTACGGCAGGTCAAAACAACTACGGTCCTGAGCCGAAGTAAGCTCCTGGGTATCGAACTTGTTGGACGTAGATTCTTAGTCTCGCTAAGGCTCGCTAGAATGACGGACTTCTTTTATTTAATAGTGACTTAAAGTAACTGTGAGAGTGCGTTCTTTCTAAGGTATCGTACTGGCTGAAAGTAGATTCTTAGTCTCGCTGGAGCTCGCTAGAATGACGAATTTCTTTTATTTAATAGTCGCTTAAAGTAACCGTCATTCTGAACAGCGAGGGACGAGCATGATTCAGAATCTACTCACCGAGTGCTCCGAGTTTGAAGTAAGCTTATTGCTGGTGGATCACAATAAGAAACTAACAATAAGTCATTAAGGAGAGTGAACCATCGACAAAACACCTTGCGTTTACATCCTAACTTCAAAAAATAACTCTGTTCTCTACATTGGTGTTACCAGTCAACTGCCCCAAAGAATATGGCAACATAAAAACGGAGTCGTTGAGGGTTTTACCAAGAAGTATAACGTTCATAAGCTCGTTTACTTTGAACTGTTCGAAGACATGGTTGCAGCCATAAACCGAGAAAAGCAGCTGAAGCAATGGAAGCGTGAATGGAAGCTAGATTTAGTGAGAGAATCTAACCCTGACTTTCTCGATTTATCCAATGAGTTTTAGTAAAAATCATCTCTACCTTTCAACGCCTTCAACTCAACTACATCGGCTTTTTGAGTTGGTGCTGACTTTCCTTGTAATGCCTCTCTGAATTTTACGACCTGTTTCTGCAGTTCATTCATCAATACGACATTAGTGTGATTGGGGTTTTTACAGTTATGGATGACTCTGTCTATGTGGCTTTGTTGCGCCCATAACCTTGGCTGCATCTGCTCTGAAGCACCTTCGATCATCTCTTTTGCCATATCATGACGGAACTGCTCAAAGGCATCGGGATCGCGTTCTGCCATTTTTACCATTTCATCGAATGAGGGTAAAACTTGCGGTTTGTGGGTGTTTGGCATGGCTATCTCCAAATCCATTGGATGTTGCTCCTAGTTACTAAAAGCTTAATCCATGTAGAAACGGAGATAGAAGGAATTACAACGTCGTCTCATTAATAAGAGCGTATGTTCATAATAAAGTGGAAGAGAGTCGAGATATTAGGCTTGAATGCGGTACACGCAGCGGCGTTGACCACTGATGATGTGCTCAGCTCGCTCTATTTTGGTGTCACTGCCGAGAAGTGACTGGAAGACGTTAAGCTCAGATTGGCACAAGCTTGGGCAGCGAGTCGCGGCTTTGCAAATAGGGCAGTGGTTTTCGATAAGGATAAAACCATGTTCATCTTGTTCTAGTTCTGCCATGTAGCCTTCTTGTTCACGCAGAGTAACCAATGTCTTTAGTTTGCTCTCTAGAGAGTCACACTGCTCAAGATGCTGTTGATAGTTTTGTAGAGTGAGCTTTTCACGCTCTGACGTGACTTTCTCCAATCCGTCTTTACCGAAGATGTGCTCTACGGCTTCGATAAATTGAATGGTCAGTTCACCATGGCGATCGGCAAATTGCTCATGACCTTTTTGGGTCAGAGACCAATGGCGGGCAGGGCGACCCACTTTGACTTTTACATCATGAATCGACAGGATGCCGTCATCTTCCAAACCTTGCAGATGCTGACGCGCACCCATGGTTGTCATACCCAGTTCAGAAGAGAGTTGTTTCGCTGTGACAGAGCCATCACGCTTAACGATTTGCAAAATCCTATCTACGGTCTTCATATACCCACCATTTATACGTCAGTACATATTATGCGCGATAGGGTTAGTAAAGAAAAGTGTTGACTTAATTTGTGTGTGGATTTGTTGAATCACAAACAAAAAGGGTTGGCACTTAGCCAACCCTTGCGAATCAATCTACGTCGAGATTAAAGAATAATATCGCGTACTTCAGGGTCTTTACGCTCTAGGTAGTGCGTAGACTTGATGCGACGAATAGTACGACAACGGCCACGAATCAGTAGGGTTTCTGTTGTTGCGATATTGCCTTGGCGAGAGATGCCTTCTAGCAGGTCACCTTTGGTAATACCCGTTGCTGAGAAGACTACGTTGTCGCTGCGCGCCATGTCTTCCATCTTCAATACTACGTTTGCTTTTACACCCATCTCTTCACAGCGTTGTAGTTCAGCTGAGCCATAGATGCGGTTTTCTTCCGTATCGCCTTTTACTTCATGACGAGGAAGAAGACGACCATGCATGTCACCGTCTAGTGCACGAATCACCGCTGCCGATACCACGCCCTCTGGTGCACCACCGATGCAGTACATCATGTCGACTTCACTGTCTGGCATACAAGTTAGTATTGAAGCGGCTACGTCGCCGTCTGGCACTGCGAATACGCGAACGCCCATGGCTTGCATCTCTGCGATCACTTCATCGTGACGAGGCTTCGCAAGCGTAATAACGACTAGTGTATCAAGAGGTTTATTAAGTGCTTTTGCTACGTTTTCTAGGTTTTCTTTAAGTGGCTTACCTAGGTCGATAACACCTTTAGCGCCAGGACCGACAACCAGTTTTTCCATGTACATGTCTGGTGCTTTAAGGAAGCTGCCTTTCTCACCCGCGGCCAATACTGCCAGTGCGTTAGATTGACCCATTGCGGTCATGCGAGTACCTTCGATTGGGTCTACAGCGATATCGACTTCGTCGCCACCAATACCCACTTGTTCACCGATGTACAGCATTGGTGCATCATCGATCTCACCTTCACCAATAACGATTTCACCACTGATGTCTGTTTTGTTCAGCAGGGTGCGCATCACTTCAACAGCAGCACCATCCGCTGCGTTTTTGTCGCCACGGCCAAGCCATTTGTAACCAGCCAAAGCGGCACCTTCAGTAACACGGGAAAATGCCATTGCTAAATCGCGTTTCATGATGTCTCCAAGTAACAAGGGGGAAGAATAATTTGCGCGGCGATTTTATCACATCGTCAGTTAAACGTTTGCCTTTTTGCTGAGCTTTTACTTTAACTAAGTTGAATTTGATCAATACTTGGGTGAGTTTATGGGGTAGTGATGGGAAAATACATTGCTCAAAAATGCTTCTAGGATAAGAAAAGTCAGCGTTTAGTGAGATTGCGCCGATTTTTTAACCGAATGATGCAAAATATCGAATATAGTAAGTGTTTCTCATCGCTACGCTGAGTAGAATGAACCTCATAGGTAAGGTGCAAGCGAACGCTCGCCATCGTCCCACGGAATAACAATAGGTAGGCCAAGATGTCTTTTGAAGTACTAGAAAAACTAGAAGCGAAAATTCAAACTGCAGTTGACACAATCACTCTTCTTCAGATGGAAGTCGAAGAGCTGAAAGAAGACAAAGTGAAATTAGAAGCTGAAGCTAACGAAATGCGTTCTCAACGTGAAGAGCTTGAGCAAAAATCTCAGCAAGCTCAACAAGAGCACGCTCAGTGGCAAGAGCGCATTCGTGCACTACTTGGCAAGATGGACGAAGTGGAATAATCCACTTAAGTATCCAGAATCAAAAACACCCGCTTCGGCGGGTGTTTGCGTATTTGGCTAGTAGTCGTAAATGGCGTTAGGTTAGTTTAACCTTTCCTCATCTTCATCCTCATCCAACTCGAGGTCGATATTGAGCGGTTCTGGAGAAAGAATGATGCCGGTGCTATCTGCATAGATGTAATCTTCCGGTAGGAAGCTAACACCACCAAAGTTTACTGGAACATCGATTTCACCAACGCCTTGGTTAGCAGCGCCAACAGGAATAGAAGCGAGCGCTTGAATGCCAAGGTTCATGTCTTCTAGTTCATCCACTTCACGGACACAACCGTAAACGACAATGCCTTCCCATTCATTTTCTTCTGCAAGGGTTGCGATTTCTGCATCGATTAAGGCTCTGCGTAGAGACCCACCGCCGTCGATCAACAATACTCGCCCGATTCCGTCTTGTTCTAGCGTTTCGCGGATCAGTGCGTTGTCTTCAAAGCACTTAACCGTCGTCACTTGCCCGGCAAACGACGCGCGGCCGCCAAAGTTACTGAACATCGGTTCAACTACATCTACCTGATCAAGATAGATATCACAGAGTGCTGAGGTATTGTATTCCATAGCGTACCTTTCTAAACAGAAACTGTTGTCTTTGAGTATATCTAGGCATTAAGTCAATGCAATGACAATCCCTTTTTAACTCATCAGAGTTTGAGCTACCACAACTGTTGCAAATAAAACGTTAGTAACGAGCGAGCACTTCACAACAACGGGCATCATTGGGGCAATTTGTGCGGGTTTTTCGGTATCCCAAACCGCTTTGCCATGATTCGCTACCACGTAGATGCTTAGCAGGAAGGGTAAACTGATCCAAACCGGCTTGTCTTGAATAAGTAAATAAGCCGCAAAGGCGAGTAGGGCGCCACCGAGTAAGATGAAGTGGTATTGCTTTGCTTTACGTTGACCAAGTCGAACTGCCATCGTGCGTTTACCACATTCGCTGTCGTTCTCAATGTCACGCATGTTGTTGATGTTCAGCACTGCTACGGCTAACAAACCGCAGCCTAATGCTGGTAAGAACAATGTCGCATCCACATGACCGGTATGCAGGAAGTAGGTACCGGATACGCCAAGTAAACCAAAGAAGATGAAGACAGACAGGTCGCCTAGGCCGACGTAGCCGTACGGCTTACTACCCATTGTGTAAGCAATCGCCGCGATAATGGCAAGAATGCCTAGGCCGATAAAAGTAATGATGCTTTCAAAAGAACTCAGTGCGTAAAACACCAAAGTAAGGCCTGCAATCGCGGTCAGAACGATATTAAAGATGATCGCCATTTTCATCTGAGCGGCAGTGACGGCGCCAGACTGCATCGCGCGCCGAGGGCCCAAGCGGTTGTCATTATCTGTACCTTGGACTGCATCGCCATAATCATTGGCAAGGTTAGATAGTATTTGCAGTAACGTAGCTGTGACGAAAGCCATGATGGCAATGGTCAGAGAAAAATGTCCCGCTGAATAGGCGAGTACGCTACCGGTTAAAATTGATACCAGTGCAAGCGGTAATGTTTTAGGACGCGCGGCTTCAAGCCAGATCTTTAGAGATTGTTTCATGGATATTTCGTGCTAGTAACCAATGTGCCCAGTATAAGCACAAAGCGACAGATACGCTATTGACCTAAAGCAAGTCAATTAAGAGTCAAAGGGTTACAAGTAAGGAACACAGTTTTCATATTTGAGGGAATAAAGCGGGGCTATTTTAAAAACAGAATGGTGTAGTGCGCGCTGCTATTAGATCCTTAGTCTCGCTTGAGCTCGCTAGGATGACGAACTTTCTTGCTCTAGAGTTTGCTAAAGTAAGCGTCATTCGGAACGAAAAAGCCCAGAAGCATAGTTCTGGGCTTTGGTCTCTATACTGGGCTTATTACAGAATGAAGCGGCTTAGATCTTCATCTTCAATCGTGTCGCCTAGGCGGTTTTTCACGTAAGCCGCATCAATGACGAACTTCTCACCCGCTTTTTCAGTCGCGTCGTAAGAAATCTCATCCATCAAACGCTCCATCACGGTATGCAGACGACGAGCACCAATGTTCTCAGTAGTTTCGTTCACGGTCCATGCCGCTTCTGCGATTTGAGTGATGCCGTCTTCAGTGAATTCTACATCCACGCTTTCTGTTTTCATTAGCGCAACGTATTGTTCAGTCAGAGATGCTTTTGGCTCAGTAAGGATACGTTTGAAATCGTTACTGGTTAGTGCTTCTAGCTCTACACGAATAGGCAGGCGACCTTGCAGTTCTGGAATCAAGTCAGAAGGCTTCGCTACTTGGAATGCACCAGATGCCACAAATAGGATGTGGTCTGTTTTCACCATGCCGTGCTTAGTTGATACGGTGCTACCTTCGATTAACGGTAGTAGGTCACGCTGAACACCTTCACGAGATACGTCAGGGCCAGAGCTTTCGCCGCGCTTACAAATCTTGTCGATTTCGTCGATGAACACGATACCGTTGTTCTCGACGTTGAAAATCGCAGACTCTTTCAGCTCTTCTTGGTTTACCAGCTTCGCTGCTTCTTCTTCTGCCAACGCTTTCATTGCGTCTTTGATTTTCAGTTTGCGTTTCTTCTTCGTGTCGCCAGCAAGGTTTTGGAACATACCTTGTAGCTGGTTGGTCATTTCTTCCATACCAGGAGGCGCCATGATCTCCACACCCATTTGCGGTGCTGCTACGTCGATGTCGATTTCTTTGTCATCTAACTGGCCTTCACGCAGTTTTTTACGGAAGACTTGGCGGGTGTTCGATGTGTCTTCTTTTTGCTCAGATTGACCCCAAGCATCACGAGCTGGTGGTAGTAGGGCATCTAGAACACGCTCTTCTGCTTGCTCTTCAGCGCGGAATTTTACTTTTTCCATCGCTTGCTGGTGTGTCATCTTCACTGCAACATCGGTAAGGTCGCGGATGATGGTTTCGACTTCTTTACCAACATAACCCACTTCGGTGAATTTGGTTGCTTCGACTTTGATGAATGGTGCATTAGCCAGTTTGGCAAGACGGCGAGCAATCTCCGTTTTACCTACACCAGTAGGACCAATCATTAGGATATTTTTGGGTGTCACTTCTACACGCAAGCTTTCTTCAAGCTGCATGCGACGCCAGCGGTTACGTAGGGCAATCGCAACCGAACGTTTTGCTTTCTCTTGACCAATGATGTGGCGGTTCAGTTCATGAACGATTTCGCGAGGAGTCATTTCAGACATATTCTTTCCTTACTTCGTTACGATTACGCTTAAGCCGTTGGCTTAGGAAGCTCTACTGTAGATTCTAGTTCTTCTACAGTGTGATTATGGTTGGTGAATACACAGATGTCGCCAGCGATGTTCAGTGCTTTCTCTGCAATTTCGCGTGCGTCTAGGTCTGTGTTTTCTAATAGTGCGGTTGCTGCTGCTTGTGCGTATGCGCCACCGGAGCCAATGGCAATCAGGTCGTTCTCTGGCTGAACTACGTCACCGTTACCTGTGATGATAAGTGAAGCCGTTTCATCCGCTACGGCTAACAGCGCTTCTAGTTTGCGAAGTGCACGGTCGCTACGCCAGTCTTTTGCAAGTTCCACTGCTGCCTTAGTTAGGTGGCCTTGGTGCATTTGCAGTTTGCTTTCGAAGCGTTCGAATAGGGTGAAGGCATCCGCGGTACCGCCAGCAAAACCGGCAAGTACTTGGTTGTTATATAGGCGGCGAACTTTACGCGCATTGCCTTTCATTACGGTATTGCCTAGCGACACTTGGCCATCACCCGCGATGACGACTTTATTGTTTCGACGTACAGATACAATGGTAGTCACAGTCGACCTCTTAATTATTTCTCTTTGGATTTAATTAAGTATATGGGGTAAGTGAGTGGGGGATTCAAGGGGGCGAAAAGAAAGGCCCTAGGATCTTAGCTCCTAGGGCCAGTGTTTAAAGATTCTCTTTCCAAATCGCACAAGGCTCGATCTTCGCACGTTGCAATTTGTGGCGATCTTTCTCTGCTTCACGTTTGAACTTGTATGGGCCAAGTACAACACGGTACCAAGAGCTGCCGTCTTTTTTGATTACTCGGCTTGTCATGCCTTGGAAGGCGATCGCTAACTTACGCTCTTCTGCTTGGCTTTGGTTCTTGTAAGCGCCGCATTGCATAACGTAAGGGACTTTGGATACCTGAATTTCTTTGGCGACGACTTCGACTTCACGTTTTGGAAGCGTATCGACGTATTCCCACTTCTCTTCCGGTGGAGGTGGAATGTCTTTCTTCGGCTTTGGCTTGCTGGTGGTATTTGTTGTTGGTGTTTCAACAACCACTGTTTTTTCCGGCTCAGGATCTGAACTTAATAAATACAGCCCATAGCCAAAACCGCCCACGAGCAAAATTGCCAGTAGACCACTACGCCAAGGTTTTTTTCTTGAAGGTTGTTTTTTTGCAGACTTTTTCGGAGCGCCGCGTCCGCGTCTTACATAATCTCTACTTGCCACGGTTACTTCAGGTCATCAAGGATTCTGGCAAATATGTTAATCCAGATTGAAAAGATAAAACACCCTATTCGTGTAATCTTGTTAGTTACGTGCAGGAAAGTTGAGAATAAAAAGCGACGTTAAATGCGTCGCTTGGGGAGTCTTGCGTTGCTTATCGTAATGGTGGAGGCGCAGCACTACCTCGCACGACAAGCTTAGTATCGAGCAGTCGAGAGCCAGCATGTACATCATGGCCTTTCAGTAGTTCTAGCATCATCAGCATCGCTTGGCGACCAATCTCGTAACGAGGTTGAGAAATGGTGGTCAGTGGTGGATCGCAGTATTGCGCGAACTGAATGTCATCAAAGCCGACAATAGACAAATCTTGAGGGATACGCAGACCAAGACGCTTTGCTTCTTGAATGGCTCCAATCGCCATGGTGTCACAGTGACAGAAGAGTGCCGTTGGGGGCTCTGGTAATTCAAGCAGTTTGCGAACAGCTTGTACGCCACCTTCAAAGGAGAAGTCTGCAATCACACTGTATTGTGGTTCTTTATTGATGCCTGCGCGACGCAACGCTTGTTGATAACCTTGCTGACGGAATTGGCAAAGTACTGCAGTGTCCGGGCCAGAGATTTGCGCGATGCGTTTATGACCAAGTTGCGTTAGGTAGTTCACCGCTTCAAACGCTGAAGTCAGGTTATCGATATGAACAGTTGGTAACTCCAACTCAGGGGCAAACTCACAGGCCATCACCATAGGTGGTAGGTTCTTTTGCTCAGGCTTGCTGACGTCAAAGGGTAAGTCTGTACCCAACAGCAACATACCGTCGGCTTGTTTGGTGAAGACCAAGTTTACAAATGAGCTCTCACGTTTCTTTTGTTGACCGCTATCGCCAAGCAGAACCAGATAGCCATGTTCCATCGCTGCATCTTCGATACCGCGAATGATCTCTGAGAAGTACGGATCACAAATATCCGGAACGATAGTGACAATGGTTTTTGATTCATTTCTTCGTAAGTTACGAGCTAATGAATTTGGTGAATAACCAGCTTCTAGTACGGCATCTTCCACTCTCTTTCTTGTTGAAGAAGAGACTTTTTCTGGATTCATTAATGCTCGTGATACTGTCGCAGTAGATACCCCTGCAAGCTGGGCAACATCCTTCATTGTCGCCATAGTTTTTACCCTCTTAAAATATTCGCCAAGGTGACGTTTGTCATTGTTCTAATTGAAGCCTATGTGACTGATCCACTTTAGACTTTACTAATTTGAATAGTCTATTCATTTCTAAAGGTAAAGTTACGGTCTGTTTAACAAAAATTGCAATCCTATTGTGATTTTACTCACATTAAAAGGCAATTCATTACATGGTTAAACGTTTGCTAGCTGAGATCTTGTGGCTCTATGTCTAAATTCCAGCGAACTTTCTTGGCATTTGGCAACAACTCAATAGCAGGTTTGGCACTGGTTAATAACTTTTGCATCAATGAGCGATGCTGAGTTTGCAAAAGTAACTGCCAGCGATACTTACCTGCACGTTTAGCAAGTGGTGAAGGCGTTGGCCCCAGCACCATGCAGGAATCATCGAATAGCGGATGTGATTCAAGAGTAAAACGCACCTGACGAAGGAAATCCTCGACAATTTCACTTTGGTTCGCTTCGGCTTTAAACAGCGTTAAAAAGCTATATGGTGGCAGTTGAGCTAATTTGCGTTCTTCCAATGCCGTCATAGCAAAGTGTCGGTAGTCTTTATGTAAAAGGGCTTGCAACAAGCTGTGCTCGGGGTGGTGAGTTTGAAGTATCACTTCACCAGGCTTGCTAGCTCGGCCAGCTCGGCCTGCAACCTGAATAAATAGCTGAGCCAGTCTTTCAGAAGCACGGAAATCACTACTATAAAGAGAGCCATCGACATCTAATAGTGCAACAAGGGTGACGTTAGGGAAGTGGTGACCTTTCGCCAACATCTGCGTTCCAATCAGAATTTGGTATTCGCCTTTGCGAATTGACTCAAGCGCATCTTCTAAACTGCCTTTGCGGCGCGTGCTGTCTCTATCTATACGAATAGCTTTGTATTCAGGGAAAAGATCGGCCAGTTGCAACTCAAGTTGTTCGGTTCCCACGCCAACCGTCACAAGCTGGGTCGAACCGCAGCCCTGACATTGATGAATTACAGGTTGTTGTGAGCCGCAATGATGGCAGCGAATCTCGTTACTGTATTGATGGAAGGTATAGTACGCATCGCAACGTTTACATTCCGCAATCCAACCACACTCATGACACATGAGTGCAGGCGAGAAGCCACGACGGTTCAAGAACAACATCACTTGGTTGCCTGCTTTTAGGTGCTTGCGCATTTCAGCAATTAGAGGAGCCGATAAGCCGCTGTCCAAATACAGCCCTTTGACATCGAGGACTTTATTCGTGGTCGGAACCGCTGAACCAGCACGTTGTGTCAGGGTCAGATGATGATATTTCCCCGTAAGTGCGTTGTGCAGCGTTTCCAAAGCAGGGGTTGCAGAACCAAGCACAATAGGCACTTGCTCTTTATGGGCGCGCATCACGGCGACATCACGAGCGTGGTAACGCAGACTGTCTTGTTGCTTGTAAGATGCATCGTGCTCTTCATCGACGATAATAATACCGAGATCGGCAAAAGGTGTGAGCAGGGCCGAGCGGGTTCCAATAATGATGCCGGCGGCTTTGTCTCTTGCAGAAAGCCACGCATTGAGCCGCTCGGTATCATTCAATCCAGAATGAATCACATCAACAGGAACGTTAAAACGGTGTTTAAAGCGGTTAATGGTTTGTGGTGTTAGACCAATCTCAGGTACGAGAACGAGTGCCTGCTTGCCTTTCTCGAGTACAGGTTTTATCAGGTTCAGGTAAACTTCAGTCTTACCAGATCCCGTTACCCCTTCTAATAAATAGCAAGCAAACCCGGTTTGGCTATTCACACTGGCAATCGCAAGCGCCTGCTCATGATTAACCTTGGGCTTTTCAACATCGCGCTCAACGTGATTACCCCATTTGGTGATAGTCGGCTTTTTCTCTATGCGCTCAACCCAGCCCTTTTCTTCCAAGGTCTTTAGCACTGTTGAGGGAATTTCTTGGTCGATGAACTCTTGATGCGGAACTGCGCCATCAACTAACATCTGCAATGCGCGCTGCTGTTTAACCGCTCTTCCCAAGCCTTGCATTAATTTATTTTTACCTGATTCGGTGAGCTGCCATTCTTGCAGCGTTGCGAAGTCCGCTGGCTTCCCTTTACGTAGCGCCGCAGGCATTGCATTGTGTAAGGTATCGCCGAGAGGGTATTGATAAAAGTAACTGCACCACGTGAGCAAGGAATATAAATTCTCTGGCCATAGCGGTTGAGCATCTAATACGGCTTTGATTGGCTTAAGTTGCTCTTTAGGAAAGTCAGAATGGTTCACCATCGCTGTGACTACACCAACAAGGGTCTGGCGGCCAAAAGGAACAGATACTCTTCCCCCAATGAGCGGAAAGAGATGCCCAGGAATGACGTAATCGAACTGTTTGTCGAGTGGTACCGGCAGTGCCACTCTAGCGATGGATGGGCGCATAGAATCTTAACTATATAAAAGAGGGAAGAAGAGGGTATAGTCTATTAAAACCCTCGGCGAAATTCGAGTAAACCTCAAATAAGGCGGCAGAAAGCCTTCAGTACATACGTACTGGTGAAAAAAGTGGCGAAAAAGTTGCCAAATGTGTTGATCCCAGCAAAGTGATTCATTACTATACTGCGCCTTGAGATATGGCTTCGGCAATTGGCCGATGCGGTACTCATTTCTATTATTAATTACGTGTGGTGTGCGGCTTAGACTCGTATAGCGACACGGCCTACTATTGAGGTTATCCCATGAAAGCTGGTATCCACCCAGAATACAAAGCAGTAACTGCTACTTGTTCTTGCGGCAACTCTTTTGAGTTCAAATCTACTCTAGCGAAGGAATCTATCCACCTAGACGTATGTGACAAGTGTCACCCATTCTACACTGGTAAGCAACGTATCGTTGATACAGGCGGCCGTGTTGATCGCTTCAACAAGCGTTTCGGTGCACTATCAAGCAAGAAGTAATAGCCAGCGCTATTATCATTCCTGTTTAAAAAAGGACGCTACGGCGTCCTTTTTGTTTATGGCGAAAGCAAAAACTGAAGGATAAATCGAGTGGTTAAAATTTGTTCGATTATTTTTCACTCAGGTCTTGCATCCTAAAGTGTGATCTGTATAATGCGTCGCACTGGTTAAGCCAGTTGTGAACCAATGAGCAATGAGGAGCGAGTAAATCTTCAGATTTACGAGGTAATGTAGACTCAGCTTATGTTCGCGGTTAATACAATTAGCTATCTTTTCTTCGGAAAAACTATCCCCAGACGTGACTCTGGTATGTAGGGGTAGTTAATCGAAAATTAACTGACAATGTGTCCTAATCTTGGACGCTACGGTTTCACATAAATCAATCGGCATTCTCTCGTCTTAACGAGTTTGAGTGGCGATATTGTTTGTGTAATTTTTAATATTGGAGCTCTGTCTCATGCAGAACCAACGTATCCGTATCCGCCTAAAAGCATTCGATTACAAACTAATCGACGCTTCTACAGCGGAAATCGTTGAAACAGCTAAGCGCACTGGCGCACAGGTTCGTGGTCCAATCCCACTGCCAACTCGTAAAGAGCGTTTCACAGTTCTTATCTCTCCACACGTTAACAAGAAAGCACGTGACCAGTACGAAATTCGTACTCACAAGCGTCTAATCGACATCGTTGAGCCAACAGACAAAACTGTTGATGCTCTAATGCGTCTAGACCTTGCTGCGGGCGTTGACGTTCAAATTAGCCTAGGTTAAGGGAGATTAGAAGAATGATTGGTCTAATCGGTCGTAAAGTGGGCATGACCCGCGTATTTACTGAAGACGGCGTTTCTATCCCAGTAACAGTTGTTGAAGTTGAAGCAAACCGTGTTTCTCAAGTTAAAACTCTTGAGACAGACGGCTACGCAGCAATTCAGGTAACTGCTGGTTCTAAGAAAGCTAACCGTGTAAACAAAGCTGAAGCAGGTCACTTTGCTAAAGCTGGCGTTGAAGCTGGTCGCGGTCTTTGGGAATTCCGTTTGGAAAACGGTGAAGAGTTCGCAGTTGGCGCTGAGCTAACAGTTGAACTATTCAACGAAACTAAGAAAGTAGACGTTACTGGTACATCTAAAGGTAAGGGCTTCCAAGGCGCTGTTAAGCGTTGGAACTTCCGTACTCAAGATATGACTCACGGTAACTCATTGTCTCACCGTGCACCGGGTTCAATTGGCCAATGTCAAACTCCAGGTCGCGTATTTAAAGGCAAGAAAATGGCAGGTCACATGGGTGCTGAGCGTGTAACGACTCAAAACCTAGAGATCGTACGTGTTGACGCTGAGCGCAATCTGCTTCTTATTAAAGGTGCAGTACCAGGCTCAACAGGTGGCAACGTGATCGTTAAACCAGCTGTTAAAGCATAACGTCTCAGGAGTAAGTAATGGAACTAATGGTTAAAGGTGCTGATGCACTAACTGTTTCCGAAACTACTTTCGGACGTGAGTTTAACGAAGCTCTTGTACACCAAGTAGTTGTTGCGTTTGCAGCAGGTGCTCGTCAAGGTACTCGTGCTCAAAAAACACGTTCAGAAGTTTCTGGCGGTGGCGCTAAGCCATGGCGTCAAAAAGGTACTGGCCGTGCGCGTGCTGGTACAATCCGTAGCCCAATCTGGCGTACAGGTGGTGTTACTTTTGCTGCGAAACCACAAGATCACAGCCAAAAAGTAAACAAAAAAATGTACCGCGGTGCTATGAAGAGCATTCTTTCTGAGCTAGTTCGTCAAGAGCGTCTAATCGTTGTTGATAACTTCTCAGTTGAAGCGCCAAAGACTAAAGAGCTAGTTGCTAAGCTTAAAGAGCTTGAGCTAACTGACGCTCTAATCGTGACTAGCGAAGTAGATGAGAATCTATTCCTAGCGGCTCGTAACCTATACAAAGTTGACGCACGTGATGTTGCTGGTATCGATCCAGTTTCACTAATCGCGTTCGACAAAGTTGTAATGACTGCTGACGCAGTTAAACAAGTTGAGGAGATGCTAGCATGATCACTGAAGAGCGTATCCTAAAAGTTCTACGTGCTCCGCACATCTCTGAAAAAGCAACTATGGCAGCTGAGAAAGCGAACACTATCGTTTTCAAAGTAGCTAAAGATGCAACTAAAAAAGAGATCAAAGCAGCTGTAGAAAAGCTTTTTGAAGTTGAAGTTAAGTCTGTAAATACTCTTATCACTAAGGGTAAGACCAAACGTCAAGGTCTACGCCAAGGTCGCCGCAGCGACGTTAAGAAAGCGTACGTTACTTTGAAAGAAGGTCAAGATCTTGACTTTGTTGGCGGCGCGGAATAACAGGAGTAGTTAAGAATGGCTATTGTTAAATGTAAGCCGACTTCCCCTGGTCGTCGTCACGTTGTTAAAGTTGTTAACGCTGACCTACACAAGGGCAAGCCATACGCACCTCTTCTAGAGAAAAACTCTAAGAACGGTGGTCGTAACAACAACGGTCGTATCACAGTACGTCACATCGGCGGTGGTCACAAGCACCACTACCGTGTAGTTGACTTCAAACGTACTAAAGATGGCATCCCAGCGAAAGTTGAGCGTCTAGAATACGATCCAAACCGTAGCGCAAACATTGCTCTAGTTCTTTACAAAGACGGTGAGCGTCGCTACATCCTAGCACCTAAAGGTGTTAACGCGGGTGATGTTATCCAATCTGGTGTTGATGCACCGATTAAAGCTGGTAACACTCTTCCAATGCGTAACATCCCAGTAGGTTCAACTGTACACAACGTTGAACTAAAACCTGGTAAAGGTGGTCAGCTAGCTCGTTCGGCTGGTGCTTACGCTCAAATCGTTGCTCGCGACGGTGCGTACGTAACTATCCGTCTACGTTCTGGCGAAATGCGCAAAGTTCTTTCTGAAGGCCGTGCAACAATCGGTGAAGTTGGTAACTCTGAGCACATGCTACGTGAACTTGGTAAAGCTGGTGCTTCACGCTGGCGCGGCGTACGTCCAACCGTACGTGGTGTAGTAATGAACCCGGTTGATCACCCACACGGTGGTGGTGAAGGTCGTACTTCTGGTGGCCGTCATCCAGTATCTCCTTGGGGTATGCCAACTAAAGGCTTCAAGACTCGTAAGAACAAACGCACTGACAAGTACATCGTACGTCGTCGTAACAAGTAATCTATATAAAGAGGAATCGCCATGCCACGTTCTCTCAAGAAAGGTCCTTTTATTGACCTACACTTGCTGAAGAAGGTAGAGAAAGCGGTGGAAAGCGGAGACAAAAAGCCTATTAAGACTTGGTCCCGTCGTTCAATGATCATCCCTACGATGATCGGTTTGACCATCGCTGTCCATAATGGTCGTCAGCACGTACCAGTATTTGTAACTGAAGAAATGATCGGTCACAAACTGGGTGAATTCGCACCAACACGTACTTACCGCGGTCACGCTGCGGATAAGAAAGCTAAGAAGCGTTAAGGAGTAAATGATGGAAGCTATTGCTAAACATAACTTTGCTCGCATTTCGCCTCAGAAAGCTCGCTTAGTTGCGGATCTAATTCGTGGTAAATCTGTTGACCAAGCTCTAGAAATCCTAACTTTCAGCAACAAAAAAGCTGCTGTTCTAGTTAAGAAAGTTCTAGAGTCTGCTATCGCTAACGCGGAGCACAACGAAGGTGCAGATATTGACGATCTGAATGTCGCAAAAATCTTTGTAGATGAAGGCCCAACCATGAAGCGTATTATGCCTCGTGCTAAAGGTCGTGCGGATCGTATCTTGAAGCGTTCAAGCCACATCACTGTTGTTGTAGCAGATCGCTAGAGACTAGGAGAGTAAGCAATGGGTCAAAAAGTACATCCTAATGGTATTCGTCTTGGCATCGTTAAGCCTTGGAATGCTACATGGTTTGCTAACACCAAAGATTTCGCTGACAACCTAGACGGCGACTTCAAGGTACGTCAGTTCCTTACTAAGGAACTACAAAAAGCATCTCTTTCACGCATCGTTATCGAGCGTCCTGCTAAGAGCATCCGTGTGACTATTCACACTGCTCGTCCAGGCGTTGTAATCGGTAAGAAAGGTGAAGACGTTGAGAAACTACGCACAGCTGTAGCAAAAATTGCAGGTGTACCAGCGCAAATTAACATCGCTGAAGTCCGTAAACCTGAACTTGATGCACAACTTGTTGGCGATAGCATCGCGTCTCAACTAGAGCGTCGTGTTATGTTCCGTCGTGCTATGAAGCGCGCGGTACAAAACGCAATGCGTCTAGGTGCTAAAGGCATCAAAGTGGAAGTAAGCGGTCGTCTAGGCGGCGCTGAAATCGCACGTTCTGAGTGGTACCGTGAAGGTCGTGTGCCTCTACACACTCTACGTGCAGACATTGATTACGCAACTTCTTCGGCTCACACTCAATACGGTGTGATCGGCATTAAAACTTGGATCTTCAAAGGTGAGATTCTAGGTGGTATGCCAGCAGCTAACGCTGTAGAGCCTAAAGGCGATAAGCCTAAGAAGCAGCGTAAAGGCCGTAAGTAAGGAGTCGACAGATGCTACAACCTAAACGTACTAAGTTCCGTAAGGTTCAGACAGGTCGTAACCGTGGTCTAGCTAAAGGTACTGATGTAAGCTTCGGCGAATTCGGTCTTAAAGCTGTTGGCCGTGGTCGTCTAACTGCTCGTCAAATCGAAGCGGCACGTCGTGCAATGACACGTCACGTTAAGCGTCAAGGTAAAATCTGGATCCGTGTGTTCCCAGACAAACCAATCACAGAAAAACCACTTGAAGTTCGTCAAGGTAAGGGTAAAGGTAACGTTGAGTACTGGGTAGCCCAAATCCAACCTGGTAAGGTTATGTACGAAATGGGTGGTGTACCTGAAGAATTGGCGCGTGAAGCGTTCCGCCTAGCGGCTCGTAAACTGCCATTCAAAACTACATTTGTAACTAAGCAGGTGATGTGATGAAAGCACAAGATCTACGCGAGAAAAGCGTTGAAGAGCTTAACGCTGAGCTATTGAATTTGCTACGCGAACAGTTCAACTTGCGCATGCAAGCTGCAACTGGTCAGCTACAGCAAACTCATACTCTGAAAGCTGTACGCCGTGATATCGCACGTGTGAAAACTGTTTTGACTGAGAAGGCAGGCGCATAATGAGCGAAGTAAAACGTACTCAACAAGGTCGTGTAGTTAGCGACAAGATGGACAAGTCTATCGTTGTTGCTATCGAACGCATGGTGAAACACCCAATTTACGGTAAATACGTAAAGCGTACGACTAAAGTACACGCACATGACGAAAACAACACTTGTGGCCTAGGCGACAAAGTTGAAATCGCAGAGTGTCGTCCACTGTCTAAGACTAAGTCTTGGACATTGGTAAAAGTCCTAGAAAAGGCGAAGATGTAATCTTCACTATTCTATAGGTAGGAAAGCGGCTCCAAAAAATTTTTGGGGCCGTTTATTTTTTGACTACCCAATCACAAAAAAGGGTGGTACAATCCGCGTCTCTTTTAAGAGGCAGCCCGACCCGTGATGGGTCTAGTTATTAATATTTAGCGGAGCACTAACATGATCCAAATGCAAAGTATGCTGGACGCAGCTGATAACTCAGGCGCACGCAGCGTAATGTGTATTAAGGTTCTGGGTGGCTCACACCGCCGTTATGCACATATCGGTGACGTCATCAAAGTTACTGTTAAGGAAGCAATTCCTCGCGGTAAAGTAAAGAAAGGTGACGTTATGAAGGCGGTTGTAGTGCGCACCCGTAAAGGCGTACGTCGTCCTGACGGTTCTGTCATTCGCTTCGACCGAAATGCTTGCGTACTGTTGAATAACACTACTGAGCAACCAATCGGTACACGTATCTTTGGTCCTGTGACACGCGAACTTCGTGGCGATAAGTTCATGAAGATCGTTTCACTGGCTCCAGAAGTTCTGTAAGGAGCACGTAGAAATGGCAGCTAAAATCCGTCGTAATGACGAAGTAATCGTTCTTGCTGGTAAAGACAAAGGCAAGAAAGGTAAAGTAACTAAGGTCCTAGCAACTGGTAAAGTTATCGTTGAAGGTATCAACCTTGTTAAGAAACACCAGAAACCTGTTCCTGCACTAGGTATCCAAGGCGGTATCGTAGAGCAAGAAGCAGCTATCGATGTTTCTAACGTGGCGATCTTTAACGCAGCTACTGGTAAAGCTGACCGTATCGGTTTCCGTTTTGAAGATGGTAAGAAAGTTCGTTTCTTTAAATCTAACAACGAAATCGTTTCTAACTAATAGAAGTAATTTGGAGTTCTACTATGGCGAAACTGCATGATTACTACAAGTCGTCTGTAGTCGCTGAACTGACCAAACAGTTTAGCTACACAAGCGTCATGCAAGTCCCTAGAATCGAGAAAATCACCCTAAACATGGGTGTTGGTGAAGCAATCAACGATAAGAAACTGCTAGAAAACGCAGCTGCTGATATGGCAACGATCTCTGGTCAAAAGCCACTTATCACTAAAGCTCGTAAATCTGTTGCAGGTTTCAAAATCCGTGAAGGCTACCCTATCGGTTGTAAAGTAACCTTGCGTGGCGAACGTATGTGGGAATTTTTAGAGCGTTTAATCTCTATCGCACTTCCACGTGTACGTGACTTCCGTGGTGTTAGCGCTAAGTCTTTTGACGGTCGCGGTAACTACAGCATGGGCGTTCGCGAGCAAATCATCTTCCCGGAAATCGACTTTGATAAAGTTGATCGAGTACGCGGTCTAGACATCACTATTACGACGTCTGCTGGTACTGATGAGGAAGGCCGTGCTCTGCTGGCTGCCTTTAACTTCCCATTCCGTAAGTAAGGTGAAGGGTTACTGTTATGGCTAAAAATTCAATGAAAGCACGTGAAGCAAAACGTGCGAAGCTAGTAGCTAAGTTCGCTGAAAAGCGTGCAGCGCTAAAAGCTATCATCAGCGATGTAAACGCATCTGAAGAAGATCGTTGGAATGCGGTTCTTACACTGCAATCTCTTCCACGTGATTCAAGTGCATCACGTCAGCGCAACCGTTGTAACCAAACTGGTCGTCCACACGGTTACCTACGTAAGTTCGGTCTAAGCCGTATTAAGGTTCGTGAAGCTTGCATGAAAGGCGAGATTCCGGGTCTTCGTAAGGCTAGCTGGTAATTGCCACTTAATCATTTGGAGTAAATCATATGAGCATGCAAGATCCGATTTCGGATATGCTGACCCGCGTTCGTAACGGTCAGGCAGCAAACAAAGTTGCTGTTAAAATGCCTTCTTCAAAGCTTAAAGTTGCAATTGCTGCACTACTAAAAGCTGAAGGTTACATCGTTGACTTCGCTGTTGAAGGCGAAGCAAAACCTGAGCTAGAAGTTACACTTAAGTACTTCCAAGCAAAACCAGTAATCGAGCAACTTAAACGTGTTTCTCGTCCAGGTCTACGTGTTTACAAGAAGAAAGATCAACTTCCTTCTGTAATGGGTGGTCTTGGTATTGCTATCGTTTCAACTTCCAAGGGTCTTATGTCAGACCGCGCTGCACGTAAAGCAGGTCTTGGTGGTGAAATCATCTGCTACGTAGCTTAATAGGAGTAGAATATGTCTCGTGTTGCTAAGGCACCTGTCGCTATTCCAGCTGGCGTAGAGGTGAAACTAAACGGCCAAGAAATCACTGTAAAAGGTGCGAAGGGCGAACTAACACGCGTTGTTAACAATGCAGTTGTTGTTGCTCAGGAAGAAAACAACCTAACTTTCGGTCCTAAAGAAGGTTTTGCTAACGCATGGGCACAAGCTGGTACAGCTCGCGCTCTAGTTAACAACATGGTTGTTGGTGTTACTGAAGGCTTTACTAAGAAGCTAACTCTTAAAGGTGTTGGTTACCGTGCTGCTATTAAAGGCAACGCTGTAGGTCTAACACTAGGCTTCTCTCACCCAGTTGAGCACGAGTTGCCAGCGGGTATTAAAGCTGAATGTCCAAGCCAAACTGAAATCATCATTACTGGTTGTGATAAGCAACTAGTTGGTCAAGTTGCGGCTGACATTCGTTCTTACCGTCAACCTGAGCCTTACAAAGGTAAAGGTGTTCGTTACGCAGATGAAAATGTGCGTACTAAAGAAGCTAAGAAGAAGTAAGGTAACACTATGGATAAGAAAGCATCTCGCATCCGTCGTGCTACACGCGCACGTCGTAAGATTGCAGAACTGGGTGCGACTCGCCTAGTTGTACACCGTACTCCTCGTCACGTGTACGCACAGGTTATCGCGGCTAATGGCTCTGAGGTTATCGCAGCAGCTTCTACTGTAGAAAAAGCGATCCGTGAGCAAGTGAAATACACTGGTAACGTTGATGCAGCTAAAGCAGTAGGTAAAGCTGTTGCTGAGCGCGCTCTTGAAAAAGGCGTAACTGCAGTTGCATTTGATCGTTCTGGTTTCCAATACCACGGTCGAGTAGCGGCGCTAGCAGAATCTGCTCGCGAAGCTGGTCTGAAATTCTAAGGTAGGGTTGGAAGATGGCTAAAGAACAACAAGTTCAAGCGAATGATTTGCAAGAAAAATTAATCGCAGTTAACCGTGTTTCTAAAACGGTTAAAGGCGGTCGAATCATGAGCTTCACTGCACTAACAGTAGTTGGTGACGGTAACGGTCGTGTAGGTTTCGGTTACGGCAAAGCTCGTGAAGTACCTGCAGCGATTCAAAAAGCAATGGAAAAAGCGCGTCGTAACATGACTACTATCGCGCTAAACGAAGGCACTCTTCACCACCCAGTGAAAGGTCGCCATTCGGGCTCTAAAGTTTACATGCAGCCTGCTGCTGAAGGTACTGGTGTTATCGCAGGTGGTGCGATGCGTGCAGTACTAGAAGTTGCTGGTGTACACAACGTACTATCTAAAGCATACGGTTCTACGAACCCTATCAACATCGTTCGTGCAACGATCGATGCACTAGGTAGCATGAAGTCGCCAGAAATGGTTGCTGCTAAACGTGGTCTAACTGTTGAAGCTATTTCGGAGTAAGAACACCATGGCAACTATTAAAGTAACTCAAACTAAAAGCTCAATTGGTCGCCTGCCAAAGCACAAAGCTACTTTGCGCGGTCTAGGCCTTCGTAAAATCAACCACACAGTAGAACTTGAAGATACTCCGTGCGTGCGCGGTATGATCAACAAGGTTTACTACATGGTTAAAGTTGAGGAGTAATCAGAAATGCGTTTGAATACTCTATCACCGGCTGCTGGCTCGAAAACTTCTCCGAAGCGTGTAGGTCGTGGTATCGGTTCTGGCCTAGGTAAAACTGGTGGCCGTGGTCACAAAGGTCAAAAGTCACGTTCTGGCGGCTCTGTTCGTCCAGGTTTTGAAGGCGGTCAAATGCCTCTAAAACAACGTCTACCTAAATTCGGTTTCACTTCTCGTAAGAGCCTAGTGTCTGCTGAAGTTCGTCTAGCTGAGCTAACGAAAGTAACAGGTGACGTAGTTGATCTTAACAGCCTAAAAGCTGCTAACGTTATCACTAAGAACATCGAATTCGTTAAGATCGTTCTTTCTGGTGACCTAAGCAAAGCTGTGACTGTTAAAGGTCTACGCGTGACTAAAGGCGCTAAAGCTGCAATCGAAGCTGCAGGCGGTAAAATCGAGGAATAATCTCGAGGAACGAGGTACAGATGGCTAAGAAACCAGGACAAGATTTTCGTAGTGCTCAGAGCGGCTTAAGTGAACTAAAGTCGCGCTTGTTATTCGTAATTGGTGCACTTTTAGTATTCCGAGCCGGCTCATTTGTGCCGATTCCTGGTATTGACGCTGCTGTACTTGCCGATTTGTTCGAACAGCAAAAAGGTACCATCGTAGAAATGTTTAACATGTTCTCCGGTGGTGCACTTGAGCGTGCATCTATATTAGCATTGGGCATCATGCCGTATATTTCGGCATCTATTGTTGTCCAATTGCTAACTGTAGTTCATCCAGCGTTAGCGGAACTCAAGAAAGAGGGTGAAGCAGGCCGTCGTAAGATCAGCCAATATACACGCTACGGCACGCTTGTACTTGCAACATTCCAAGCTATTGGTATTGCAACTGGCTTACCAAACATGGTCGACAATCTGGTTGTAATGAACCAAACCATGTTTACGCTAATTGCTACCGTAAGTTTAGTAACCGGTACCATGTTCCTAATGTGGTTAGGTGAACAAATTACAGAGCGAGGAATCGGTAATGGTATTTCCATTCTGATTTTTGCAGGTATTGTTGCTGGATTGCCTTCTGCAATCGGTCAAACAATCGAGCAAGCGCGTCAAGGTGAATTGCATGTACTTCTTCTACTGTTAATCGCGGTATTAGCTTTCGCAGTAATTTACTTCGTTGTTTTCATGGAACGTGGTCAACGCCGAATCGTCGTTAACTACGCTAAGCGTCAACAAGGTCGTAAAGTATTTGCTGCACAGAGCTCGCATCTGCCACTTAAAATTAATATGGCAGGTGTTATTCCAGCGATTTTCGCATCAAGCATTATCCTGTTCCCAGGAACACTGGCTCAGTGGTTTGGTCAGAACGGTGAGAGCAGCGCGTTCGGTTGGTTAACTGACGTGTCTTTGGCTCTTAGCCCAGGTCAACCTCTGTATGTAATGCTTTATGCAGCAGCGATTATCTTCTTCTGTTTCTTTTACACGGCGTTGGTTTTCAACCCGCGTGAAACAGCGGATAACTTGAAGAAGTCCGGTGCATTCGTACCCGGTATCCGCCCAGGTGAGCAGACAGCGAAGTACATCGATAAAGTAATGACACGTTTAACCCTAGCGGGCGCACTGTACATTACCTTTATCTGTCTGATTCCCGAGTTCATGATGGTCGCGTGGAACGTACGTTTCTACTTCGGCGGTACATCACTACTTATCGTAGTCGTTGTTATCATGGACTTTATGGCACAGGTACAGACTCATCTGATGTCTCAACAGTATGATTCTGTGTTGAAGAAAGCGAATCTGAAAGGCTACGGTCGTTAATAGCGACGGTAGACTCAGTTTCAATTACGGAGTTTAGCAATGAAAGTTCGTGCTTCCGTTAAAAAAATCTGCCGTAACTGTAAAGTAATCAAGCGTAACGGTGTCGTTCGCGTGATTTGCAGTGAGCCAAAGCACAAACAGCGCCAAGGCTAATTAGCAGAAATTTTTACTTGAAAACGAAGGTTAGGTCGAGTATATTCCTCGGCCTACCTTTTGCGTGCAAAAGAAGTAGTATCCCGCAGCGTATCCATAACGGGCTTTGCTGCGGCTAATTCTTTTATAGAACCACTTAGGAGTGAATAATGGCCCGTATAGCAGGCATTAACATTCCTGATCAGAAACACGCTGTAATCGCTCTAACAGCGATCTACGGCATCGGTAAAACTCGCTCTCAAGCTATCCTAGCTGAAGTGGGTATTGCTGAAGATGTTAAGATCAGTGAACTAACTGAAGATCAGATCGATCAACTGCGTGATGGTGTAGCTAAGTACACTGTAGAAGGTGATCTACGTCGTGAAGTATCTATGAACATCAAGCGTCTTATGGACCTTGGCTGTTACCGTGGTCTTCGTCATCGTCGCAGTCTACCACTACGTGGACAGCGTACTAAAACCAACGCTCGCACCCGTAAGGGTCCGCGTAAGCCGATCAAGAAATAATCGGGAAGGTAGAGTACAATGGCTAAACAACCAACTCGCGCTCGTAAGCGCGTACGCAAGCAAGTTGCAGATGGCGTTGCGCACATCCATGCTTCTTTCAATAACACAATCGTAACCATTACTGACCGTCAAGGTAACGCTCTAGCTTGGGCTACTGCAGGTGGTTCTGGTTTCCGCGGTTCTCGTAAGTCTACTCCGTTCGCTGCACAGGTTGCTGCTGAGCGTTGTGCTGAAATGGCTAAAGAATACGGTCTAAAGAACTTGGAAGTTATGGTTAAGGGTCCTGGTCCAGGTCGTGAATCTACTGTTCGCGCTCTGAACGCTGCTGGTTTCCGCATCACAAACATCGTTGATGCTACACCAATCCCTCATAACGGTTGTCGTCCACCTAAGAAACGTCGTGTATAACGTTTTTTAGATTACTGGAGAAAGATCATGGCAAGATATTTGGGTCCTAAGCTGAAGCTTAGCCGTCGTGAAGGCACTGACTTATTCCTTAAGTCTGGTGTTCGCGCGATCGATACCAAGTGTAAAATTGATAACGCACCAGGTGTACACGGCGCTCGTCGCGGTCGTCTATCTGAGTATGGCGTTCAGCTTCGTGAGAAGCAAAAAGTTCGTCGTATGTACGGCGTTCTAGAAAAACAATTCCGTAACTACTACAAAGAAGCTGCACGCCTTAAAGGCAACACAGGTGAGAACCTGCTTCAGCTTCTTGAAGGTCGTCTTGATAACGTAGTTTACCGCATGGGCTTTGGCGCAACTCGCGCAGAAGCACGTCAGCTAGTTAGCCACAAAGCTATCCTAGTTAACGGTAAAGTTGTAAACGTTCCTTCTTTCAAAGTAGCGGCTAATGACGTTGTTTCTATTCGCGAGAAAGCTAAACAGCAAGCTCGTATTAAAGCGGCTCTAGAAGTTGCTGAACAACGTGAAAAACCAACTTGGATTGAAGTAGATGGTGGCAAGATGGAAGGTACATTCAAGCGTATGCCTGAGCGTTCTGATCTATCAGCTGACATCAACGAACAATTGATCGTCGAGCTTTACTCTAAGTAAGGTTTAAACTAAAGAGAGGACACAATGCAGGGTTCTGTAACAGAATTTCTTAAGCCACGTCTAGTTGACATCGAACAAATCAGCTCGACTCACGCAAAAGTAACTCTTGAGCCATTAGAGCGTGGCTTTGGTCATACTCTGGGTAATGCACTTCGCCGTATCCTTCTATCTTCTATGCCAGGTTGTGCTGTGACAGAAGTAGAAATCGAAGGCGTACTTCATGAGTACAGCACTAAAGAAGGCGTACAAGAAGATATTCTTGAAATCCTTCTAAACCTTAAAGGTTTGGCTGTACGCGTTGCCGAAGGCAAAGATGAAGTGTTCATTACTTTGAACAAATCAGGCTCGGGCCCTGTGGTTGCAGGTGACATCACCCATGATGGTGATGTAGAGATCGCTAACCCTGAACACGTTATTTGTCACCTAACGGATGACAATGCTGAAATCGCAATGCGTATTAAAGTAGAACGTGGTCGTGGTTATGTTCCAGCTTCTGCGCGTATCCATAACGAAGAAGACGAGCGTCCAATCGGTCGCCTACTAGTAGATGCTACTTACAGCCCTGTAGACAAAATTGCCTACGCTGTAGAAGCAGCTCGTGTAGAACAGCGCACTGATTTAGACAAGCTAGTTATCGATATGGAAACAAACGGTACTCTAGAACCTGAGGAAGCAATCCGTCGTGCAGCTACTATCCTAGCTGAACAATTGGATGCGTTCGTAGATCTTCGTGATGTACGTGTACCTGAGGAGAAGGAAGAGAAGCCAGAATTCGATCCGATCCTACTGCGTCCTGTAGACGATCTTGAACTAACAGTTCGCTCTGCTAACTGTCTGAAAGCAGAAGCGATTCACTACATCGGTGATCTAGTACAACGTACTGAGGTTGAGCTACTTAAAACGCCTAACCTTGGTAAAAAATCTCTTACTGAGATTAAAGACGTACTTGCGTCACGTGGTCTGTCTCTGGGCATGCGCCTAGAAAACTGGCCACCTGCATCAATCGCTGAAGATTAATCGATACTAGTTAGAAGGATTAGGTCATGCGCCATCGTAAGAGTGGTCGTCAACTCAACCGCAACAGCTCACATCGTAAAGCGATGTTTAGCAACATGGCTAGCTCTCTAGTACGTCATGAAGTTATCAAGACTACTTTGCCAAAAGCAAAAGAGCTACGTCGCGTAGTTGAGCCTTTGATTACACTAGCTAAGACTGACAGTGTTGCTAACCGTCGTCTAGCATTTGCACGTACTCGTGATAACGAAGTAGTTGCAAAACTGTTTAACGAACTAGGTCCACGTTTTGCTGCTCGTCAGGGCGGTTACACTCGTATCCTAAAAGCTGGCTTCCGTGCTGGTGATAAAGCTCCAATGGCTTACATTGAGCTTGTAGATCGCCCAGCTGCTGAAGAAGCTGCTGAGTAATCTCAGTTCGTAAGAACAAAAAAAGCCGAGCAATAGCTCGGCTTTTTTGTGTCTGAAATTTGTTTCCTAGAGATAATCGAGTATCGAAATTTTCTCTTTACCTTTAGCGGACTCACTCCCTTATCTCACATTTAAAATCACTACTGCTGGTTTTAAGTTTCTGATTTACGTTTTTAGCTTTCCGCTCCCCAAAGTCCACTAAGGGAATTTAGCAACCCTTCACTTGCACCTTGGTCGCCTAAGTATCCTAAAATGACTGGAGCAAACTGGCTGATCATCGATGGGTCTAAGCCTAGTTTGTCGAAAGTGCTTTGGACAGCGCCTAAGTTTTCAATGCTCCCAAGTAGACTTTGAGCCCCTCGTAAATTTTCCATTCCCGGGATGAGCGATTGAAGCTCACTGCTATTCTGATCCGATAATTGGCCTTGCGCTAGAGCTAACAGTGCACCTGTGCCGCCGGCAGCTTGCTCAGTCGAGACGGGAAGTTGGCTCGTCAATAAATCCGTCAGCGGTGAAGATTCCACACCCATTCCCTCACTGACCATATCCATCAAACCACTTTGGGTATCTTTATCGGTAACGGCATCGAGAAAAGCGTGGGCAGTACCAATGCTCATTGAGAGCAAGGTTAAGGTGAGAAGAGTTTTACGCATAATACCTCCGTGTGGCTTGCGATTATTATTGTTGTTTCTTAGCCCAAGCATTTAGAGGTTACTTGGGAGACTACTCAAGATCGTTGAGCTCAAGTCTGTTTATTCTAGACAAAAAAAGCGGCGCTAGTGAGCGCCGCTTCGAATTTGTTATTGAGAGAGGTCTCAATTATAGGATGTCTAGTAGTTCTACTTCGAATACTAGAGCTGCAAATGGAGGGATTGCAGCACCTGCGCCACGCTCACCATATGCAAGGTCTTGTGGGATGTATAGTTTCCACTTAGAACCAACAGGCATTAGTTGAAGTGCTTCAACCCAGCCTTTGATTACGCCAGTTACTGGGAACTCAGCTGGTTGGCCACGAGAAACAGAGCTGTCGAATACAGTACCGTCAGTTAACTCACCGTGGTAGTGAACGCGAACTTGAGCTGCAGCTGTTGGGATTTCACCAGTACCTTCAGTGATGATTTCGTACTGAAGACCAGATTCAAGAACGTTTACTTCCGGACGTAGAGCGTTGTCTTTTAGGAAAGCTTCGCCGTCAGCTGCTGCTGCTTTTGCTGCTTCTTGACGAACGGCTTCTGCGCGAGTGTGAAGCTCTTGCAGTGCGTTGTTGATTTCGTCAATTTCGATTGATGGCATGTCGCCAGTTAGTGCTGTAGCGATACCTGCTGCGATAGCGTCAACGCTTAGACCTTCTAGACCAGAACCAGCAAGTTGCTGACCCATTTGCAGACCAATACCGTAACTTGCTTTCTGCTCTGCAGTTTCAAATTTAATTTCAGACATGAATGTCGCTCTTATTAGGAGTGATAAAGGTAACAGGATAGCAGTTTCGCGCTTAGGTTTAAATGATTGCGCATCAATGTGTCGATGTGAGGTTTAGGGTGTGACTTATCTCTTACTCCAAGTGAAATTTCTGCTAATTTACGCCAAATTACATTTTACTTTGGCGAAAAACATATACTCTCCGCGCTGGTATTTTTATACTGACACTAGAAGTATTAAGGGACTCATCAGAATGAATCGTCGCAGAAAGAAAAAGCAGCAAGTCGACCAAGTCGAGTTGATGAAGCAGAAATTCGCTGCTATCGACTGGAAGCAGCCTTTCAATAAAGAAAAGTGGCAAGAGCGAATGCAACCTGTCACCGAATTTTGGCATCGTCTTCCAAAGCTACATCAGCGAGCTTTAATGGTATTGGTACCTGTGGTGCTGGTACTTCTGATTATTCCAGTACCTAAAGATACTGAGCAGCTGATCGAGCCCCAAGCTGAGAAAGAGACTCAACGTGTGGCGATTCAACTTAACGCGCAAAGCTTGAGTGAGCAACGCTCTGCACAAAACGCAGAGCAAAAATCGGAACAGTGGAAAGAATACACGGTGAAAAATGGTGATACTCTTGCTCAAGTGTTCCGTAGTAATCAGCTTTCGATGGGCGATTTGAATGCCTTGGTGAAAATTGAAGGCAGCGACAAGCCGCTAAGTCGAATCAAGCAAGGGCAATTAGTCCGCTTTAAGTTCGCTGATGATGGTAAGCTAGACATGCTGCAACTAGAAAAAAGTGGTGAGTCGGTGATGTTTTTCCGTTTATCTGATGGCACATTCGGTCGCAATAAGTAACGTTAAAGAAGAACTCCTAGAAGGCGCGATGATTCGCGCCTTTTTTGTTTCTAACTACTCGTTGCTTGTTCTCTGCCATTTACTATCCTTTTGTCTTGTTCCTGTTAAGAGGTTAGTTCCTTTTCTTATTCCAAGGAAGAAGAGGCAACACGATCATCAAAATTCCCACTGCAGTGAGCCAGTCTGGAATCTCATCAAACCACCATATTCCAAAGAGTGTCACGAATACGAGCCCTGAGTATTCCGCCAAGGCAATCTCTCCGGCGGGGGCTTTTTGATATGCCAATACTGCCAGACCGTTATAGCTCAAAATACAGATCGCACTCGCGATTACCAGCGTTAGTTCCTGCCAAGTCATAGGTTGCCAATAAACCCCAGCTAATAGCGTCGACACAGGCAGGGAGAATAAGGTTGTCCACCAAAGCGTTGTGACGACAGATTGTTCGCTAGGCAGTTTTCTTACCAATATATTGAACATCGCCAGCGTGGTTGCTGTACCGAGTGCAAACAACGCAGCCCAATGGAAGTGATTTGGCCGGAGTACCACTAAGACACCAAAGAAACCAAAACCAGTCAGTAATACTTTTCTTAATGCTGGATGCTCTTTGAGAAACAGTACTGACAGTGGCAACATTAGAATTGGTGCGGCGTAAAAGACGGCGTTGGCGGTTGCGAGGGGTAGGTAAGTGACTGCGACCATCATGCACCCGCTACCAATCAATATTAGGTGTGCTCGCAACAAAGTAATAGGAACTTGCTTGAGGATGCGTTTACTTGGGTTTTGTTTGAGGTAAAAAGGTAAGAGGATCAACAGTGAAGCCAATTGGCGCACAAACATGTATTGGAAGGGGGAAATTCCACCTTCGATCAGTTTAACGGCAACATCGGAAAGTGATGCTGCCAAGTTACCGATAACCAGTAAGAATAGCGCCAAATGATGAGGTGACATTTAGTTTACTCGGCGCATATCCACATGAGGGATACCATCCTCAAGGTAGCTTTCAGAAATAACTTCAAAGCCATGAGTCGCATAGAAAGCCACCAGGTGTTCTTGTGCGCCGATATCTATCGTTTGACCTGCCCAAAGCAGTTGGCACCGTTGTAAGGCTTGCTCAAGTAGTGTATGTCCCAGACCTCCGCCTCGTGCACTTTGTTTCGTCACCACACGACCAATACTCACATTGTCGTAAGTGGTGCCTGCAGGTAATAAACGAGCACAAGCGACGAGTTCATCTCCGTTGTAACCCAACAAGTGATAGACACCATCAAGCGTATCTTTGCCATCGAGCTCTGGGTAGGGACAAGTTTGTTCTACGACAAAGACATCCACACGCAAACGCAGCATTTCATACAGTTGAGTCGTGGTCAGTTGAGTAAAAGGGAGGGCTGTCCAGTTGATCATTTCCAGTATCCATTAATAAGCGAATGCAGCTGACTTTACGTCGTTTTCTGCTATTACTCATTAACAATGGTTAATTTTAACTGGTCTTCGTGACAAATCTGGCGATAATGTGCCCTCTTTTCCATCCCACCTGAGGATATTTCCCTGTGAGCAAACAAACTTTTGACCAAGTAGGGCTTAATCCAGCGCTACTAGAGACGCTTGAATCATTGAACTACACCCATATGACGCCAATTCAAGCGTTGAGCTTACCTGCGATTTTGAATCAGCGCGATGTGATTGGTCAGGGTAAAACAGGCTCAGGTAAAACAGCGGCATTTGGTCTCGGCGTATTATCAAACCTCAACGTAAAGCGTTTTCGCGTGCAGTCGTTGGTGCTATGCCCAACCCGTGAGTTGGCTGATCAGGTGGCGAAAGAGATCCGTACACTAGGTCGCGGTATTCACAACATTAAAGTTTTGACCTTGTGTGGCGGTATGCCAATGGGGCCTCAAATTGGTTCTCTAGAGCATGGTGCACACATCTTAGTAGGTACACCTGGACGTATCCTTGATCATCTAGATAAAGGCCGCATCAACCTTGAAGAGTTAAATACGCTCGTGTTGGATGAAGCGGATCGCATGCTCGATATGGGGTTCCAAGATGCGTTGGATGCGATCATTGATGCAGCGCCTAAACAGCGCCAAACTTTATTGTTTAGTGCGACATTCCCAGAAAAAATTGAGCAGATTGCTCAACGTATCATGCAAT
This sequence comes from Vibrio sp. Sgm 5, assembly GCF_026241575.1. NCBI lineage: Bacteria > Pseudomonadati > Pseudomonadota > Gammaproteobacteria > Vibrionales > Vibrionaceae > Vibrio > Vibrio sp. Sgm 5. The sequence goes on along the minus strand of NZ_JAPHPY010000003.1, from coordinate 890 downwards.
CGCCAGAAATGATTAAAGTGGAAGCGACACACGATACATCAAGTATCGCGCAATACTTTTACAAGGTAGAAGGCTCGGAAGCTCGCGATGAAGCGCTGGCTAACCTGTTACTGACTCACCAACCGGAATCAGCTGTTGTGTTCTGTAACACCAAAAAAGAAGTGCAGAACGTGACCGATGAGTTGCATCATAAAGGGTTCAGTGTAATTGACCTTCATGGTGACCTTGAACAGCGTGAGCGTGACCAAACATTGGTTCAGTTTGCGAACAAGAGTGTTTCTATCCTGGTCGCAACCGATGTTGCCGCTCGTGGTCTTGATGTAGATAACCTTGATGCGGTATTTAACTTTGAATTGTCTCGTGATCCTGAGGTTCACGTGCACCGTATCGGGCGTACAGGTCGAGCGGGTAGTAAAGGCTTAGCATTTAGCTTCTTTGGTGAGAAAGATGGCTTACGCGTTGCTCGTATCGAAGAATACTTGGATATGGATGTGATGCCAGCGACATTGCCAGCAAAGTCAAACCAGCAACCATATCAGGCGAAAATGGTGACCATTAATATCGATGGTGGTAAGAAACAGAAAGTACGTGCTGGCGATATTCTCGGTTGCTTAACGGGCAAAGGCGGCATTACTGGTGCGCAAGTAGGTAAAATTCAATTGATGGCGATGCGTTCTTATGTGGCTGTTGAGAAGTCTGCCGCGAAGAAAGCATTGCAAACCATCAGCAACGGCAAGATGAAAGGTCGTCAATTTAGAGCTCGAATTCTGAAGTAGAGCGTTATTTTTAAAATAAAAGCGGCTACTTAGGTAGTAATGCCAGTCAGTTAAGCTGACTGGCATTTTTCTTTTTCCAGATTGGATACTTTGCTGATTTGTAACGGAGAACTC
>NZ_JAPHPY010000039.1:0-56173 GCF_026241575.1 Vibrio sp. Sgm 5 | reverse complement strand
TCTATCGGATTTTTACACACTGGTGGGATCGTTCAATTGATCAGTCTATTAATTTCTTAACTGATCGGCATTAGCACATCAAGTGCTGCTTTTTTAGTTTTTAGATAAGAAGTAGAACACTACATTCGCTTAAGCATGTTTAGCGTAATGTTGGCAGAATTGTCCGCAGTTGCCTTTTTAAGATCCGAGTAGACAACATCTGCCGAACCATCCGCTTTGTCTGAAATCGTACGGATAACGACGTAAGGTACTTTGAACGCATCTGCTACTTGACCTAACGCTGCGCCTTCCATTTCCACAGCCATGGCGTTGTATTCTTGGTAGATACCCGTCACTTTTACTTTGCTTGCAATGAACTGGTCACCAGATGCGATAACGCCACGGTAAACACTCTCTTTGCCAAGCGTATCAACGGCTGCATCAAATGCGTATTTTTGCAGTGTTTTATCTGCGTAAAAGTAACGCTCTTCGTAATCAGGCAGTAGACCTTTCGGCATATTGAATGCGGTTAGATCGACATCATGCTGAACCAAACGCGTAGAGACCACGACATCTAACGGGTCCAATTTAGGGTCGCTAGCACCAGCAATGCCCGTGAAGATCAGTTGGTCAACGCCGAAAGACTCAATCAGAAGTGTGGTAGTCATTGCTGCATTGACCTTACCTACGCCAGATTTCGTCACGACAACGGTTTTGCCCTCTAACTCCCCCGTGTAAAAGCGATGGCTACCAATTTTCTTTACTTGTTGGTTTTGGATTTTTGGCAATAGCGCTTCAACTTCGACATCCATCGCACCGACAATACCGATGGTCGAACCTGCAACCGAAGGAAGTGAGTACGCAGCAAGCATTAGAGCAAGAGATTTCTTCAACATGGGAATCCTGAAATGTAATACGCGCCACCAAAATGTGACGCGACGCAAATTATACAATACATTCCCAAGGTAGCAATCGTTTGCATCAATCAACTAATACTGATTGATTAAGAAATTCTCAATTAACGAGAACGACTTAGCCATTTTGACTTTTTAAAGGAGAAACCACACGATCTTTAACCCGAATCGTTGGCTTAAAATAATCGCAAGCTGCACGGTTCGCATCCGTTGGATGACCCCAAGCACCGCAAACATCAGCGCTGCTCTTCTGTCTCGTAAACTGGCGACATTGTCCGCATCGATAATTCATAACTCTTCCCTGAGCAATTTAATCCTGTCGATCAATTCTGTAGAAAATTACGCTTCATTCAGCGCAGCTTCTACCGCGGCCTTAGCGTGAATCTCTGTTGTATCGTAAAGCTTAACGTCTGTGTGTTGAGGTTCAACTAACATCGCAATCTCAGTACAACCAAGAATGACCGCTTCAGCGCCCTCTTCAACTAACTTATCGATAATAGCGAGATACTGTTGACGAGAATCCTCACGCACTTCTCCTTTGCACAGCTCGTTATAGATAACCTCATGAACAATCGTTTGGTCATCTGAACTTGGAACGACAACATCAACACCAAATTTATCGATGAGTCGCTGCTTATAAAAGTCTTGCTCCATGGTAAAACGCGTACCAAGCAAACCAACCTTCTTAATGCCATCCGCCACCAGATTCTCAGCGGTCGCATCTGCAATATGAACAAGCGGTACATTGACAGCTTGCTGAATTTGGTCCGCGACTTTATGCATGGTATTAGTACAAATCAGAATGAAGTCCGCACCGCCTGCTTCCACCGATTTTGCTGCTTGCGAGAGAATCGTAGCCGTGTCGTCCCATCGACCTTGATGTTGAAGTGTTTCAATTTCGGCGAAATCGACACTGTACAAACAGACTTTTCCTGAATGTAACCCACCTAGACACGCTTTCACTTCACGGTTAATGATTTGGTAATAGTTCGCGGTAGACTCCCATGACATACCACCAATTAGGCCTATCGTTTTCATTTTCTTCCTTAATCGACGTGTACTTGAAAATCTTCACTGTAAAAAGCATCAAAGACCATTTCAATATCTCTTGGTAAAACTCGGCTTTGTGAAAGTGGTGGAATCTTATGCTGCGCGAAGAAATCGATTTCCGAAACTTCAATGTTCTCTTTAGGTTCACCAGAAACGTATTCACACAAAAAGAACATCTTATAAATGTGGAATGGATAAGGCGGCTGATAGTCATGCATCGCTCTGTCTCGAATCGCAATCAGTTTTGGGTTCGCAACCACAAGACCAGACTCCTCCAACACTTCGCGTACCACCCCACTACTCGGAGTTTCACAAACATCAGCCCAACCACCAGGTAATGTCCACCCTCCGTCTTCGCGCTCTTTTACGAGAAGTATCTTGCCGTCTTTTATCACCCCAGCACGTAGGTCGACTTTGGGTGTTGGATAGCCCGTTTCAGGGATAAATAAGTTTTGAATATCGGCAACGGACTTATCGCTGATGTCAGCAAACATCTGATGAGCGATGTCTTCGACCATTTTGAATCGTTCTAGATCGTAAGCATCTTTACTGTATGCTTCCCCTGCTTGAGCAATTGCTTGTAGTTGCTTTGCCCAATCTAACCACTTCGACATACACATCCCTTTTTCAACTTACCTTTGCAGAAACTAGCATAACCAACTGAAAGCAAAGTTTATTTTTGATCAAGTTTTCGCAAATTATTTATCCACTATATTTTGTTTACAAGATAATTCGAATATTTTCGATATTTACAATTCAATCAAAAATATTATTGCTCGTCACAAATATTATTTATGGAACTTAATTTATTAAACATCGTTCTTAGCGCTGCATTTAATCGAAGATATTCACTTAATGCGACGCGATCGACTTCCGTCGAGACTGGTGCATTTATTATTGGATACCAGTTAACAGATTCCGCTTCGAAGCTCTGAATATTACCTTGCCAATTGGTCACCACATAATAGTGAATCAATTGCAGTTCTGTAGTTGGGTGATATAAAGAACATAAATAACCAAATTGAAGTGGCTTGATGTTGAGTTCTTCTTGCAATTCTCTAAACAATGTTTGTTGTTGGGTTTCGTTTAACTCCATATGGCCGCCGGGTATAGCTATTGCCCCAGGGTCAGATTCCTTATCCTTTGCTCTAGTTTCCAGCAACACTTGTTCGCCCTTAACTAAGATAAATGAGACACACTCATGAACTTCCATCTTCATCGTCCTTTGATAACCGTTTTTTAGCAAACTAACATAAATCATTCCGATGATGTGAACAGCAATACTCAATAAATTGACCACATACAACAACCTACCTGCACGTATAGTTGAATATACGGAGTTAAGTATTCGCTTAATCTATCAATTGTCTGTAGTTGGGTAATGATTTGTTACGACTAGGATCACAGTCTAAAAAATTTTTGCACAATGCTAAGTATGAAATAAATACATTGAATTCAAACGGTATTTTTATTTCATTTATAATTAAACGACGTTTTATTAGCACCGCTGCTTAGTAAATCATGGTAAACACAGTTTTATTAATTACCTAAATCGGCTAGTATTTGTCTTGAAGATTTTTAAAGTCATCGATTAACCTCTCAATGTTGATTAATATCAGCGAGTTAGTTGGCGGAACTCTACCAAATACCAAAAATGGTTCGGTAATACGTGTCACTACGCATAATAGGAAACGTTGAGAATAGAATTAAATTGATGTGCATGCTGTATTAACGACTGCAAGACGCAATCGCTGAATTTGCTACACCAAGAGTTTTATTTAGTACAAATGAAAAAGCTATTTTTATTATTGATATGGACATCGCTCTCTGTTTCGCCATTTGCCTTTGCTCATCACTCTGGCACAAAAACAGAAACCAAAGCCACTCAACAACTGGTTGAAAAAGCCTATAAGCAGGCCAATCTAAGCGGAGTCATTGATTACAAATTATTCAATGATGCATTTTTGGCTTACAAGAAAACCCCAGATCGTAAGAAATCGCTTCTTACTATTATCGACTACAGTAAACCATCTACTGAAAAGCGCTTTTATGTGGTCGACTTAGATAAAATGAAGCTGATCTTCAACACCTATGTCTCTCATGGAGTGAACAGCGGTAAGAAAACAGCAACCAAGTTTTCGAACGTCGTAAACTCTCGTAAGACGTCTTTGGGTACATTCTTAACTGACACGACTTATTATGGCTCTAACGGTTACTCACTTCGTCTTGACGGATTGACATCAGGCGTGAACGATAAAGCACGTGAGCGCTACATTGTGGTTCATGGCGCAGACTATGCGAACCCTTCTTTTATCCAAAAGAATGGGTACCTTGGCCGCAGTTGGGGATGTCCAGCCCTGCCACAGAAACTCTCACGCAAAATCATCGATACCATTAAAGGCGGCAGCGTCATTTACGCAAGTGCTTAGTCGTTGTTTATCTACCTTCAAGAAAGGGAGCGGATTCGCTCCCTTTTTTATTGGTCATAAAAAACTGTTCATCTTCTCAGCATCTGGTTAGTATACGCAATCATTGACCTCGTGCGGTCCTCTTTACCAGTAGCACTAGGTCCATTAGGTTTCGTTTTGGTGAGGTTGTAGGGTTCGTTTTGCGTCATCTATTTCGTCTTATGCTGTTATTGTCACTTGCTCTATTCTCAGGGCAAATGGTTGCCGCACACGCACATGATATTTCGACTCAGAATTTCAATACATCACAAAAACTCGCTAAGCTCAGTCAGCAAGATCACGCATCGCTAAAAGCTCCTTTTCTTGAAAAGCATAGCGATAGTTCCTGGGGGAAAGACGGTTACTTTCGCTTTTTAAAACGTGATTTTCTTGGGCTATTGCCTTGTCGAAGAAATTCGGGCGATGACGGTGAGTTGCCATTAAAGATCAAACCTGACTACCACTTACTCGTCGCGTTTTTGTCTCCGCCGTTGTTGGCTATCGCATTAAAAGCAACGCCTCTCCCAGATGATAATGCTTTAGACGGCAAACTTCCTTTTCACCTATCAGGGTGGAAACAAGCAAACTTGTTGTACGTTTTCAAACACGGCCGCGAATCTATGCTCGCCTTTTGACTTCACTGACTTAAAGAAGGAATGCGTCAGTGTTAGCCAAGGATGATCTCATCTATCCATTGAATTAACTCGAGATCCTTACAATGAAAAGATTCGCAATCACCGCCGCTATGGCTTTAGCACTTGCTTCATTCACAACATCAGCAAGTGAGACATCAAAACCAGAACAAATGACTAATGAAGCGCTTCTAGAATGTGCGAACGCTTCGAATGCTCGTAATGCCGTGCCAGAGCATAGAGCGATGTTTAGACACTATCTCATGGCTGAGCGCGGTTATACCTTTAGCCAACTGTCTTCTGCTGAAACTGAGTTTAAAGCACAAGGCATGGATGAAACAAAGATGGAACAGTTCTACAAAACTGAGTGTAAGGAAGCAGGCGAATACCTTTACAATATCGGTTACTGATTCGCGCTCGTTGCAAGCAATGTAAATACAGAAAAGGCGCTGTGATAGCGCCTTTTTTGCTTTTCAAATTTCTTACCAGAACAATTATGGCAGTTGTGGAGTTGTTTTTGATTTGCTCCAAGCCTTGCGAACTTTTACCAACACAAAACTCATGATAGCGATGGTCAATGTAATCACAGGAGCAGCCATTAATCCCATCGTCACAATCTTGTTGAGCTTTTCTGGTAGTAATGGCAACAGCAACCCCAAACCACATAGTAACAACGTCCACAAGATGGCACTCAGCCATGCAAAGTAATGGAATTTACTCACGCGATTCACGCGAAGCCCCATCATCAATGGAAGTAAAGAGCGAACTACAGGAATAAAACGTGCACAAAACAGTGCAATCAATCCGTGTTTGCCTAAGAGCACGTCAACTTGTTCCAAACGTTTCGCTGGCACAGCATTCACCCACCCCTGTACTTTCGGCAAGCGATTTAACCACTTTCCTTGCAGGTAGGCCGCCCAACTGCCCATTGCCGCACTCACAACAATCACTAGCATAATGACGACAGGATCTAACACACCTACCGCAGCTAACGTGCCGGACAAAACCACCACGCTATCACATGGAAATGGAGCGGCTGGAATAAAGCCACTTTCTAAGAAAATAAGTGCTGCAACAACAAAGTAAATCAGCCCTGCACTGCCTGGGGCCATTAAAGCCGTGAAATCTTGGTGCCAAAGCGCAAGTAACACCTGAACAATTGAATCAAACATAAATACTCCTAAACATCATAACGAATTTGCGAAAACAGACGATTAGGCACTACCTCGCATGCATGAAGCGGTAAATCAGGTTCGATTCTTGCCGACCTCCAATTCGATACTTTGAACGAGGATAAATAGTTCGTAGGATTGGGGAAACAAAGGCCGAAAGAAAACGATTCGTAGACTCTGTCGATACCGTTAACCAACGCGCGGGCAATACATCGAGCTCATCATTATCTGTGGTCGAATTAGAATGATTAACTCGCAATGCATTGCGGCTGAGTAAACTTGCCGTAACTTTGCGCCTTGGAGAGAAAGGGACTTCCTCAAGATGGGCTTCGCCTTTGGTAAGAGAAGAAGTAAAAGCAATCGCATGGGAAAGTTTTGGTGACGGTTGTTCCTGACTCAATTCAAAAGCCATCAGCGCAACAAAAAGCCCTAACACACAGACTAGGTAAGCACGCACAGAATTCACCTAAACCACAACGATACGCTGTTTTAACTCCATGCGTGCCAATTTGCAATCTAAATTCTCAATCGATAATAAAAAGAGAGTTTTGCAAACCTTTGCTAGGGCAATTTGATGTCCATTTAACCTTTATTTAATAGTCGCTTAATCTTTACCATACGGGTAATTTTCAAACATTTTTGTCACTTCTTCCGAAATCAATTCTTCACGTTTTTCAGTGCTCATCGACTCCGTAAGTTTACGGCTTGATACCCCTTTCCATACCACTTGATTCGCTTTGGTATCGACTAACTCCACCACTAACTTGCCATACTTCTTTTCTTTGTAACGCTCAGGACTTGAGGTTACAACGCCAAAACTGTTCCAGCCGTAACCCACACTGAAAGAGGAACCAGAAGAAACGAGCTCCGATTCTTTGATGATGTCGTGGTGCACATAAAGGTCACCACCATTTTTTACTTGTGATAGCCCTTTCGCTTCCAATTGAGAAGCAAGACCTTGCTCAATACGACGAGCATCTAGGCTTGTTGGAGCCTCTGATTGTTCTCCAAAATCAAACGTTTTGTAGGATGAAAAATCCGCTTGTTTATCGACGTCGGTCGTCACGGTTGTACAGGCCGTTATCATAAACACGAAAGACGCCGCCAATAAACCTTTCCACATACTCATTCTCCTCTCTATTTTGCCGTATTTATCGGCCTTCATTTATTGCAACTGGGAAAAAATTGAATCATTTCAACATTTAGTCTTGACCATGATTGCCAAGTGTTCAAATTCGAGAAACAATAGAAAGCGAGAACAGACGAAAATTCTGCCCGATTGAGTTTAAGAAGAGCGCTCCGCCACGACTGTAAAAGCAACAAATCGAACGCTTTATAGGCAATTTGAGAGTTATTTACGCATTGAGCAACCAATTGATCAAAAAAGACTTTTCTTTTGTCGTTAATGTGGCATATTGGAACTGTCCTATCGATGCGCGGGCATCGTATAATGGCTATTACCTCAGCCTTCCAAGCTGATGATGCGGGTTCGATTCCCGCTGCCCGCTCCAAGCTTTCCCTTAAGCTAGTCTTTTTCTCAGATTTCCAAAACTATCCTTTAAATTCGTACTTCACTGCTATCATGCTGCGGCTGTAATCGCTCTCTTGTATTTGCTACCTAAAACTGCAGGCATAAAAAAGCCCCTGCAAAATACAGGGGCGTGTCTTCGTTATAATGTTCCCCATATCTTTGGGGTTAATCCAACTGAAGTGTCGTGAACGTGTCGTTTTTCAGCCCGCCACCAGCGCGTTTCTTCATGGTGACTTCGACCGATCGCTTCCCTTCATTGACGCGATAACGTATTGCTTGAGCGAGGTATTTGTCATTTCGCTTCAAGTCTTTAGCGTCAATCTTTAACGTACGATTTTGACGATTTACCGTGCAGCGGTAATCCCAATCATTTTTACCATTTTTCAAAGCCAGCAAAATACGATGACCTGACGTTCCCGCCGTTTTAATCCCGCGGGGCTGCTTATCTATCGCCAGTGCTAACCCTGCTTTACACAGCTGATCGGCACTAAAAGCAGTTGCTGCGTATGTGTACCCAGAGCCGAGCATAGCGGCGGTCATCGTTACAATTGAGAAAACTCGATTAAATGTCACCGTCCGTTCCTTAAATCTTACAAAACACCGTACGCATTAAAACAACATTACCGAATACTGTCAAGAATAAATGGTATGGCGTTTAGTTAATCATAAGAAACGGCTATTCCAGGGTGTCAGACGGAGGCGCAAACAAACACCGCCAGCGCTGACGCCAAGATAAATTAGGACGAGTCACTTCTTTGAACATGTCTTTCCATTCCGCAAACGTCACGGTAATAGGATTAAAGCTGTTAACAGGTTTTGAGATGCCATAACGAACCGTTTCAACTTCTGGCTCGAATGTACCAAACATGCGATCCCAGATGATCAGCACGCCAGCGTAATTTTTATCGATATATTGACGATTCACACCATGATGAACACGGTGATGAGATGGCGTATTGAAGACCCATTCTAAAGGACCAAGAGAACGAATCGACTGGGTATGAACAAAGAATTGCAGACCGAGATTAAGCAGAACAACAAACACTACCCACTTAGGATCAAAACCAATAATGACCAGTGGCACCCAAAACAACCACATGCCGGCCAATGGGTACATCAGGCTTTGACGAAATGCGGTACTGAAGTTCATGCGCTCTGAACTGTGATGCACCACATGTGCCGCCCACATCCAACGGATACGATGGCTTGCTCGGTGGAACCAGTAATAGAAAAAGTCTTGCAAGACCATTAGCAGTAGGAAGGTAGAAACCGTCATCTCGATATCAAACAAGCGCCAACCAAACCACCATAAGTACAACTTGGCGATAAGCAGCCCTGTTAAGATATCTGTCGCTTGATGAAGCCCAGCCAATACAAAGTTACACACCACTTCGGGTAAGTAATATCGGGCACTCTCAGGTAATCTTCCACCACGCTGTCCAAACCAATACTCTGCGGCAATGCAAAGGAGAAAGATCGGTGCGAGCAGCATCAATAATAAATCAGGGTGTTCAGTAATTCGTGACCATTCCATCGTCTCTTCCTACCACTTCGCGTAGTGATCTTCGGTGAGTCCCATCACCTCATCAAGTTCGTGTTTAATGCCATTGCCATCAATCAAATAGCCAGAAAAGTAGCCGACAAACTGACGAAAGTTACTCTTCAAAAACCAGAAATTCTTTTTCTCTGAGCGCTGATTTTTAGGTTTGAAGATCAAGTCGACGCGCTGGTCTTGTGACGTAATTCGCCATGACGCTTCTTGATGCATGCGAAAAAAATCGAATTGTACAGGTGGCATCAAATGCCGTTCACCATCAATCCAAATCACGTTTTCACAATACCCGGTTTCGTTAACTCCAGCAGCAAAGTTCAGCCCTATCCGTTTGTCTTCACTGTGATGATTAATGCTCGCCCATCGCCAACTGGTTTCCCGCCGCATATACCCAGCAGAGAAGTCATACCCAGCGACTGCGTTGGTTAGATCTTGTGGTTGCCCTTTCACACTCATTTCACCTTGGACAGCGAGCACGTTGTGTTTTTGGGTGTAGGTCCAACCTGAATACGCGGTTGGCGTGCAGAGCATCAAAGGCAAGCTTTCTGACTCAGGTTTTAACCTCAAGTCAGCTTGAATAAGGTCTGTTGAAAGCTGTATGTGCCAGAGTCCATTTTCAATCTTGAATTGAATGGCATCATTAGCGAGATAGGCTTGACTGTTCCAACTTGAAGGCTGTGTTTGATAGCCCATGTTGAGCGGCTTTAGCCACTGCTGCTCCACCAGTTCATGGGTTTCTGCGTCAAACACATAGCAAAAGCCAGATGCCAAATAGCGAATATCGGCAATCGCAACACCAATGATGTATTTCTCTGTCACGATCGAGACGAACTGGAACTGTTTGTAATCAAAGCGCTTACGCCAACTTGACGCAGGACTGTCCATTTCATTGAGGTATCGGAAGAGATCAAGTTGTAGCGATTCAGGTATCGCGTCTAGGTGACCAAATTGAGGTAATCCATTCGCTTGAATAAAGGGATTCAAAGGCGTTTGCACATCCATGCTCGCTATTAATCAATGACACACCATTCGATATTAACATTAATTTAACAACAAACAGTTTGCGCCACTGCACAACATTGGTTCAGTTCTCGGCTTCAAATGAGCTGAAATGTGAAACCAGTCACTCATATCGAGCATAAAATACCGTTTATTAGAGCTTTCAGCTAAATCAAAAGCGACGAAAAGCAAAGCCATTTCGGCACTCTTTCATTTTGAACTGAAATGACGAGAGAGTATCGCGGCATTGAGTGTTTTAAATGATTTCAGTCGTCACTTCCGTTTTCACCGAGTTCGCAATAAAACAATGCTCGTGTGCCATATGATGCATTTTTTCTAGCTGCTCGCGTGTTGGTTGTTTCTCACCTAAAAACACGACTTTTGGTTTAAGCACCACTTTGGAAACCCATTCCTTGCCATTTTCGCCAACAGCAAGCTCACCTACCGCTTCATCGATATAAGCATCCACAACATAACGACGCTTTGCCGCTACAGAAAGAAAGACCAGCATGTGGCAACTCGAAAGTGCGGCAATGAAAGCTTCTTCTGGATCAACATTCTCTTCTACCGAAAACGGTAAAGGGACAACATGAGGAGAGGGAGACGCGGGTACTTGTAATCCTCCATCAAACTCCCATATATGGGCACGGCTGTACTGGTTGTCACTGAAGATGCGATCTTGCTTGTCTGCGGGAATACCTATGCCCGTATCGTTCACAGAGAGCATCAGACGCCTTCTTTCTTGATCCAGCTCTGAACGAATCAATACGTGTCCGTCATGAGTAAACTTCACCGCATTACCCGCCAAATTAAATAAGATTTGGCGAATACGGGCACAGTCACCTTGAAATTCGACCTGATCGGGCACTTCATTTTCAATAAACAGCTGTATGTTCTTTTCTTCAATTAGAGGCTGGATTGCACTGCATACTGGTGTTAAAACTTGCGACAGATTAAAAGGAGCCTCTTCCAAATCCAGCTTATTCTCTTCTACTTTGGAAAAGTCCAAAATATCATTCAGAATGGTCATTAAGTGCTGGCCAGAGTCAAGAATGACCTGAACGTGCTCTTTGGTCTTAGGCTCTTGAGTCTCGCTCGCGATGATCTGAGATATTCCTAAAACACCATTCATCGGCGTTCTCAACTCATGACTCATGGTTGCCAAGAATTGTGATTTAGCTTTTGCTGCACGTTCCGCTTTATCTGTCGCTTCCGTTAAATCATCATTGAGATGTTTGAGCTTATTCACACGGTGTTGAGTTTGCAGCACAAACACCGCCACGAGTAAGACGATAGAGAGCAAGACAAGAAACCACGTCAAACGTGCTTCACGCTGAACAAATTCCAACAGTTGATGCTCGGAATACCCAACAAATTCAAAATAGTGACCTTCTAATATTTTGTTGGTCAGCAGCTCAATCTTACGTTCACTTTGACGTAGACGATTCAAAAATAACGATATGTTCTGACTTTCTGGGTTGTCCCCTTGCAACGCAGCATTAGTAAGAAAGTCAAAGTAGTGTTCTTCAAGCCAAACGTCCTGAGTATCCGCCCCGAATTGATCCTTATAAATGTTGTGTAGCGCCAGCAGTTCATATTGATTGGCGACCTGAACCCCTATCAACATATCCAGTGTCTGAGTGGCCTCACGCACTTTTCCATCAAACTGAACAAGGATATTTTTGACTCTGTTCTTTGTTGAGGTGAAATTAAACCAAATAGATTGTTCAAAATCTTCACCCAATTGCTCCGCGGCAAGTTCCAACTCGACGAGATTTTGCGTAATCTCGTAGTCCTTCCTTGAGCTGGTCTGGTAACGATTAACGACCGTATCCCGCTCTTCAATTAAGTGATGACCAATCTCAGACAAAGAAGCATGTAGAACTTGAGTATTTTTGGAGTTCACATGAGTCATGTACGCTAATACCATCATGACGGCAATGATCACAAAAAGTAGTACGTTAAGTATTCTGAACTTACTCATTTTCAAACACCTCCAAAATCGAAGGTCTTGGGGCGGTTAATGCATTGAGAAACGCTTCGATGTCCGCCACCTTTTCATCATTCATGGTCACGCCTAACTGAGTTTGAGACATAATCTGAATAGCATCGGAGAGTTTGTCGACTTTGCCATTGTGGAAATAAGGGCTGGTTTGGCCGACGTTTCGCAAGCTCGCAACACGGAAATAGAACTTGTCTTCTCCATCAGTCGTCCTTAAACGACGTCCTGTGTCTAAATCAACATCTGGCGTTTGGAAGTAAGTAAACCGTTGAATCATCGCACCACCGACGTTTTTACCTTGGTGGCATTGCACACATCCTACTTCTTGGAAAGTTTGCCATCCTCGAATTTCCTGCTCATCAAGGGCATGGGAATAACCTAGTAGATAAGAATCAAAAGGCGAGCTAGGAGTTTGTAAAGCTTTCAGGAACTCAACAATCGCTCCTTTGATGTTTCGTATGGTAATTTCTCGCCCATCCGCCCGTTTAAACAATGCGTTGTAGGTTGAATCACTTTTCACGTATTGCTCAATGTCCTTCCAATTCGAGTCCATTTCTAGCGGGTTTAATACCGGCCCATCGATTTGCGCCATGAGTGAATTAGCGGTACCGTCCCATAAAAAGCGATAATTAAGAGACGCATTAAATACAGTAATAGAATTGCGAATGCCTAAACCGTTTACACCAGTTGAAACCGCACTAGGTTCCGCGCCATTCGTTTGTAAATCATGACAAGTTTCACAACTGATTTGACCATTAGAAGAGAGCTTTGGATCACGAAAAAGGTGCCAACCAACACGAGCAAAATCCATATCGATACTCGGCTCTCCCTCAATCGGCTTCACCAATTGTAAGTCTTGTTTAGCTAACGTCCCGCCCGCATAAAATGAAGCGCTGATTAATGCTAATAAACATCCACACACCCCTTTAGTGGTAAGCCTTTTATACATATTAAGAGTATCCTTACCCAGCCCCTTAATATGAACTTAGTTGCTTTTCCGTTTTTTTCCATTACTAGAGATAGGGATATTGAGCCTGCCCTCATAACCCATTGATTGTTTGTACCCCCAATACCTTTACTTACCTGTTAGGCAGTATCAAGCGTGCGTTGTCGACAAGATAAACAACCTTGATTGGATGGATTTGGTGAAAACCTATACTATCCGTTCCCCTTTCGGTTTGAATTTCGTGATCGGACACACAAAAATAGTGAAAAAAAACGCATCGATTGCAATGTTACTTTTTACCCTATCGTTCAGTGCATTAGGCAGTGATTTCCTTACTCTGGAAGACAGGAAGTTTCTCGAAACTCAACAACGAATAAAAGTCGGCGTTTTAGAAGGCGATTGGCTGCCTTATTGGGGCGATCTTGATTCAAAAGAAGGCATCAACATCGAATATGCAGAAACCATGACGCATGATTTGAATGTGGAAGCCGAGTACGTTCCCTACCGAACCCTTAATGCTTTGTTCGATGCGCTAGAAGCAGGAGATATCGATCTCACTGTTGGCTTTGTCGCAACTAAAAAACGTGCCGAGCGCTTTTTGTATTCTGCCCCGATTTTCCAAACCCTTCGCTTGGTTTGGCTCAGAGACATCGAACTAGAGAGTAAACCTCTACACGAATTAAAGTGGGTATGTGTAAAAGACTCCAGCGCTTGCGACCAAATCGAAGCTTTGGGATTCGAACACGTTCATACGGTTCGTAATACCATGATGATGACTACATCTTTGAATACTGGCGCAGCCGATGCTGCAGTGGTTGGTTTATCGACCTTAAACTCTTATGGATTTAAAAACCCTAAAGGCGAACTGATCGGAAAAGTGGTTTACGATAGCGCTTTGGCGCCCGGACAAGTTACGATCTTTACGGCGAAACAGTCTAAACAGTTGATGTCGATCGTTTCCAAGTATATTTCACACTCCAAAGAGTCTAAACACAGCCGGGTTCATATCGAAGCCAATATCAATATTCTACACAACGAATTAATGCTCGATATTCTAGAACAGCAGCAAGGTCATCAGACGGTTCGTTACACGATCCAAGATAATGTCTATCCCCTTTCTTATCTAGATCCGGAAACAGGTCAAATTAAAGGCTATGTTCATGATTTGCTAAAGTTAATGGAGCAAAAGAGCATGATCAAATTTGAGTATGTTCCACCTAACGGTCGTGATGTGGATTTGATGTTGGAGGAACGTATCGTCGATTTACTCCCTGCTCGTAATATTGCGTTAACCGACAAGAAGCGCTTTATCACGACAAGATCCTTGGGCTTTCTACAATACGGCTATATTGAGTCACTCAATTCGTACGCACGTGATGCTGTTGCGATTTTGGACCGCTCAGGTAATTTTTATCCGCACTTTTTAGATTACTCCTCTTATGAGTATTCATCTGTGTATCGTGATTTCGATTACTTGATGGAAGCCTTCGAAAATGGTGAAGTTTCGCACGCCTTCGTCAATCAAAACTTAATCGACAATCATTTTTATGAAGGACAAGGGGTCAAGTTCAAAGCTGCAACGCCGCCCATCGATATTCAACTAAAGATAAAACTAGGCATGGAGTTACGAAAAGACTCAGAATTTCTGCGTCGAGTCTTAAATACCGTCTTAAAGATCACCACAGACGCAGAGTTGGAGCAATTGAAAGATCGCCATAACAAGGTGACAGTGAATTACGGTTTTGACAAAGAAATCGTAGCGATTTGGGCGCTGGTTGGCACATGTGTTTTGCTGCTTGCCGCGATCATTTACATCGTCAGAACTGGCGAACTCACGCGAAAGATTCGCCGCAAGGAATATGAGACCCAAATCCGACAACGTCAAAACCAATGGCTGTCTTCGGTTCTGGACCATATCCCAAATATGATTTTGATTTCTGACGACGACCATAAACAGGTACTGGCGAATAAGCCGTTCCTTAATATGCTTAATCGTTGTAATTCAGACATCAGCATTGCGGAGCCTGAACGCGCTTACTTTTTGAAGCAGTTAAAAGACAAGGAATACCCATTGTCAGATGCGTCAGGCACGCCTGTTTTTCAATTGGGGAAACAGCACTTCAGGGTTCGTCGCCAACACCTAATTCATCCGTATGATGGGGTGCAATATCAAATGACGGTATTTGACCGATATTACTGAGTTAAAACAAAAACAGTGCGCGCTTAAAGAATCAAACATCAAAGCAATGCAAGCGATTGAAGCACGAGATCATTTCCTCGCCGTCGTAAGCCATGAGCTAAGAACGCCAATTGCAGCAATGTTGGGCTTAATGGAGCTCCTAGAACCCGAGTTAAAACGACGAGAAAGCAAAGAATTGCTTAGGAACGCCATGCTATCGGCTGAGCGTTTAAAGTTGCATGTGAACGATATTTTGGACTTTTCAAAAATCGATGCAGACCAGTTGCAGTTAGACATTCAAGTCGGAAACAGTTACCAAGAACTTGGGCCACTGTTGCGCAGCTTTGAAAAAGTCGTAGAACAAAAAGACCTAGCATTCCATGTGAAATGGACGCCAAGCCCGTATGCTTTTGTTGAGCTTGATTGGTTGCGCGTCAATCAAATTATGAACAACTTGCTAAGCAATGCAGTCAAATTCACTGAACAGGGCCACATCACGGTCAGTTTAAATATTGAACAAGACGCGTTGAAGTTGTCGGTTTCCGACAGTGGCTGCGGAATGAATGACAGTCAGTTGGCTTCTCTTTTCCAACCTTTTGTTCAAGGAGACAAAAGTGTCAGTCGTCGCTTCGGTGGAACAGGGCTTGGTATGTCTATCGTATACAGCTTAGTCAAGATAATGGCCGGACATATCGAAGTAGAGAGCCAACCCGAAATTGGAACAACGGTATATATCCAACTACCACTGAAAAGCGAGGCACTTGAATTAACCGGACTTGGCCCTGTTTACACTGAAAATGCGTACATTCAGAAATGGCTAGAGTGTTGGCAAGTCACCTTGGATGAATTTGAAATGCGACATCACGAGATCAAAGCTGATTCAAACTACAGCAGCATCTACCCCGACTTGATTCACCAAAAGCTGGACACGAGTTCGATGGTTTACGACGCCCTTGAAGAGCGGCCAGGACAAGACTGGAAGGGACGAGTTTTTGTCGTTGATGATGATGTGATCAACCGATTACTTTTCAAAAGACAGTTTGAACGACTTGGGGTTGCCTGTGATGTAGCGAAAAGCGGTACAGAAGCGTTACGACAGCTTTGTGCCATTCACGATGATACACAACAAACGCCAGTCAGTTTGATCATCACTGATTGCCATATGCCAGAAATGGACGGCTATCAGTTAACTCAAACACTCAAACAAAACAACTCGCTGAAACATATCCCTGTCATCGCTTGTACCGCGGAAAACTCAAGGAATGTCGTGGAACGAGCAAGAGAGTTTGGTATAGAAGAAGTATTATTCAAACCTTATAGCTTGGATGACCTACGTGACTTGTGTGAACAATATTTGGCATTGGAAATCACAGAAGAAGCAAGAAGCGCGTGGCTAAGTGCTTATAACCAAGAAGAGAGTATCGAAATGGCTCAAGTGGTTTGTGATGCACTATCTAGCGACATCGAGCTGATTGAATCAGGCAAAGAAAGCTTAAAATCAGTAGCGCATCGTATTAAAGGCTCGGCGGCAGCATTAAATCTCAACCCGCTACAAAACTTGGCCAAACAGTGTGAAACGTTAATTGGCACACCGCAGGAGGTACAGGCGAAACATGCCCTTCTGCAAGAAATGAATTCGATTGTAGCCATCACTAAACAATGGCTAACGCTTTGTGAGAGCAATAAATGAACGTGTTGATTGTTGAAGACGACATTTTACAAGCAACAAATTTAAAGATTTTGGCAAACCGCTTAGTTGACGGACAAGTGAGCCTAGTCCATAGCGGTTCAAAGGTGTCAGAAGTGTGTGCTGGCGGCAACATTGACCTAATGATTTGCGATATTGACCTGCCCGACTTAAATGGTATCAACTTACTCTCAACATTGTCTGAGGAAATCAAACCAAAGGGGGTGGTGATATTAAGTGCGATGAGCAAAGACATTGTCGAGATCACTTACAACATGTGTTTATCCGCCAATTACGTATTTGTGCGTGCCATGACCAAACCCATCTCTTTTGAACAGTTACACGAGATTGTAACTGCATTTCAAAAACAGATGCAGCAATCGGAAGTAAAGCGACCTCAGATTCAACTCAATAATGAAGAGATTGAGCAGGCTTTTAATAACGGTTGGTTTGAAAACTATTACCAACCTCAATACACCACAGACGACAACACGCTGGTTGGTGTAGAAGCCTTGGTTCGCTGCCATCATCCGGTGCATGGCTTGCTTGCCCCTGTTGCATTTTTGGATCAAATAAACCAACGCAACGAACTCGATCGTCTATTTTGGCTCGTGCTTCAAGAAGCACTACGTGATATCGCACATTTGGGTAAAGCGATTCATTTATCGGTCAACATGAACCAGAAATCACTCAGGGGGCCTATGAGTGAACGCTTTTTTGCTTTATGTACTGACTATGGCGTTGCCCCTGAACGCATCACCTTGGAACTGACGGAAGATGAAGTTTACGACTCAGGTGTGATCTCATTGGCCAACCTCGCTAATTTACGTTTACGTGGCGTTGGTTTAGCTATTGATGATTTTGGGACGGGTTATTCATCATTAAGTCAGTTGGCGGTCTTGCCGTACACCGAGCTCAAAATTGATCGACAATTTATCAGCAATTCTTTGTCCAATTTCAAGAGCCAACAATTGACCATTTCAAGCCTTCAACTGGCGAAGTCATTGGGCTTAAAATCGGTTGCAGAAGGGGTCGAAGACGAAGATACCTTGCACTACTTGAATCAATTAGGAGTGGACTTGTATCAGGGATTTGTCGCTTCTAAAGCGATACCACTTGAAGCCTTAAAGAAGCTTGTATAACGCCTTTGTTCATTGCTGCTGACGAACCAGCAGCTTTGTTTAAACCATTAGACGATTACATAAAGAAATGAGCAGTAAATCTTTCTCTGAATACAATATCCTGATCGTTGACGATGCGCCTATTGTCATCCTTACTCTTCGTAACATGCTGACTAAACTTGGCTTTTCGGATAAACGTATCTTTACAGCACGCTTAGCAAGAGGGGCAATTTCGATTGCGCACAAAGAGCACATCGATCTCATTATTTGTGATTACAACTTCGGTCGGGGTATGAATGGCAAGCAGCTTTTCGAAGAGCTAAAACACCTCAAATTGCTGAACCATGACACGGTGTTTATCCTTGTTACTGGTGAGAGCTCTGCCACTATCGTGCGTGCCATCATTGAGCTTAAACCCGACGAATACCTGCTCAAACCTTTTAATTCCATAACGCTTAGAGAACGTATTTCAGCCGCAATAAAGCGTAAAGTCACTTTGCGCGCACTCTATGAGGCTGAACTCAAAAACGATGCTCGCTCAGGGTTAGAGGCCTGCGATGAGTTAACACCATTTAATCCCGAATATTTCTTCATTATTGAGAAGTTTCGTGCTGACTTTCTAACACGCCTCAAACTACACCAAGAAGCCAAACACGTTTACGAACGAGTGATTGAGCGTAAAGACGTGAATTGGGCAAAGATTGGCTTGGCAAATACCATGGTTGCGCTGGGTGAAGCAGACGAGGCAAAAAGAATAGTACTCGCCTTGTTAGAGGAATCTCCGAACAACGTTGAAGTCCGCGAATGTGCAGCAAACTACACAATGCTTAACCGTGAGGTGCCAACTGCGATCAAACATTTGGAGCTTGCAAGCAGTTTGGTTGAGGGGAACTCGGAACGCGAACTTGTCATCGTGAATTTATGCTTAGCTGAGCATGACTATCATTCTGCTCTAATGCATTACCATGTATACATGGAAATCAACAAAGATACTTACAGAAACAATACCTACGCAAAGTTAAACCTGATTCGAATCCTTCTTTATTGCGCACGCAAACTCGAGGGAAGAGAAGACTTATTGGCTCAAGCAAAGAACTTGTTCAAATCCGTCATGTCTGGGCCGAAAAATAAAGCATTAAAAAATGAATTGGATTTGATTGCGGCACATATCGCGATTGAAGAGAACCAATATGTAGCAGCGTTTAAAGTGCTCAGTGATTTATATCACCGTAAACCATTCGCGCATTTTTACGCACAGTTTCATCTCGCGTGGCTATTACATGAAATGAACTTTGAATCCGAGTTTACTCATGCAATCACATGGTGTTTTGAGAACTTACAAACCGATTCTAGTGATACCATTTTGTCGAGTAAAATTACGCTTGGCCGCTCATTAGAAGCGGACAATGTTGAGCGACAGGCGTGGATGCAGGAACAATACAAAAAGATCCGCGCGGCAGAACAAGATTATCAATCTCTCATTGATGCCTTGATTGAGTTACAAGCACACTGCCCTTTACTGCGTACTGTGTGTATCAACATCATCAAGGTGCTGACTCGTGCATGGCCAACCAATAAGAACGCACTGCAAGTCGAAATCCTAATCAAGAAGTGCGATAACATCGTTAAACAACTTGTCTCTAGCGAAGAACTAGAAAGAAGCGGTTACGACAAGTTTCTTTTCCTAGCTCAAGATCGATGTCAGCAGATGTCCGTGGTGAACACACCACCTTAACAGCCAGAACTGACAAATTAGACAGCAAAAAGGGGCGCAATGCCCCTTTCATTTCGGATTACAGATTGAAGAAACGGTTAATCCAAGTCACCTCACCGAACGCAATCAAATCGTAGATAGTGAAGAACACTGCACAGATAACGGCAAGCTTCACCAATCGAATCGCAATTAACATCATAATTTCCAACTTATCTTCTTGTCTGAGTGTCGTTGATTCTTCGCAGTTTACTGGTTTTCTTACGAACCACAACGCATGAAAACCCAGATTACGTGAGAAAGTGTGTATCACTGCTAAGCCTCACCCTTGTAAATTTGCTTATACATTTGGAGACGACGGATAAATCTATTCTCTTGTCTACTCGTATCTATACTTTAAATAGTGTTTTCAATAAGTCCCAGTGGTAACACAAGGAGGGCTGTATGAAACAGATACGATTGTGGCTTCTTCCCCTACTCTTGTTTGCCAGCCAAGCGCTAGCGAACACCGTTTGGGTATTGCCTGTAAAAGGTGCGATTGGTCCTGCCCTGAGCGATTATCTGTCGCGAGAGATTGAAGAAGCTCAACAAAACGGCGTTGACCTCGTCATCCTAAAAATGGACACACCGGGCGGGCTTGATAGTTCAATGAGGGACATCATTCACGCCATCACCACCTCTTCCGTACCCATTGCAACTTGGGTTGGTCCATCAGGCTCTCGGGCAGCCAGCGCTGGCACCTACATTCTGCTGGCCAGTCATGTCGCCGCGATGGCAGAAGCCACTAACTTAGGAGCCGCGACTCCCGTTGCCTTGGGTGGCGCACCACAACAGCCGTCTTCAGACGAAGGTAAAGATTCAACAGATTCACAACCGGAATCCACAGAAAAAGCCTCGGACGAAGTCCCTGCCAAAACCGCAATGGAAAAGAAAGTCATTAATGATGCCAAAGCGTACATCAAAGGCTTAGCGCGATTGCACGATAGAAATGCCGAGTGGGCAGAAAAAGCGGTCAGCATGGCGGCTAGTTTGGACGCCACCGAAGCATTAGAACTCAACGTCATCGACTTCATAGCCAACTCACCGGAAGACTTGGTTTCAACGATTAATGGCATCGAAGTCAAACTCAACGGCAAACCGTTTAAGCTGGCGTTAGATAACCCAACTTGGGTGGAGCGCGTCCCAGATTGGCGTGCAGAAATGTTGGCGGTGATCACCAACCCCAACGTGGCTTATATCCTGATGCTAATTGGTATTTATGGCTTGCTTCTAGAGTTTTACAACCCCGGCATTGGCTTGCCAGGTGTGCTCGGTGGAATATGCCTATTACTCGCTATGTATGCTCTACAAATGATGCCAGTGAATTACGTTGGTTTAGGGTTACTGCTGCTCGGTATTGCTCTGATGATTGCTGAAGCCTTTAACCCGAGCTTTGGCATACTCGGCTTAGGTGGCGTCGTTGCGTTTGTTCTCGGCTCAATCTTCCTAATGGACAGCGACATCCCCGGCTTCCAAATCGCGCTACCGCTGATCTTCGGTATCGCTGTTTTCTCTGCAGGATTAATTGTGATTACCGTTGGCTTGCTTCTTAAAATTCGCAGTAAAAAAGCCACCACTGGGCTAGAAACCTACCCGGGCAAACTCGCTGTTGTGAGCGATGATTTTGTTGATGGAACTGGGCTTGTCCAACTGGATGGTGCTTTGTGGCAAGCCAAAGCTGACGCACAGCTCAAACAAGGAGACCACGTCACCGTGGTGACTATAAAAGGGTTGACCCTAACCGTGAAACCCAGTGACCGCCCTAAGGAATAGGAGGCGCTTGTGATGCTCTACACTGTTGCCGTTATCATTGTTTTATTGGTTGCACTGGCAACGCAAATGTTCAAGGTGCTGCGTGAGTACGAGCGCGGCGTGGTGTTCTTCCTCGGTCGCTTCCAAGAAGTAAAAGGACCGGGCTTGATCATCTTAATCCCTTTCATTCAACAAATGGTTCGCGTTGACTTACGTACCATTGTGTTAGATGTCCCAACCCAAGATCTAATCACCCGTGACAACGTATCAGTCAGAGTCAACGCCGTGGTTTACTTCCGAGTTGTCGACCCACAAATGGCGATCAACAATATTGAAAGCTACAGCGATGCCACCAGCCAACTTGCGCAGACAACGCTGCGTTCGGTGCTTGGTCAGCATGAACTGGATGAGTTGCTTTCTGAACGTGAGCGCCTCAACAAAGACCTACAATCCATCCTCGACCAGCAAACTGACGATTGGGGTATCAAGATAGCAACGGTTGAGGTGAAACACGTTGATCTGAACGACAGCATGGTGCGCGCCCTCGCCCGCCAAGCCGAAGCCGAGCGTAACCGCCGTGCGAAGATCATCCACGCAACTGGTGAGTTGGAAGCCTCCAACAAACTCAGAGAAGCCGCCGAGATGTTAAATAAAGCACCTAACGCGTTGCAGCTTCGATACATGCAGACGCTCACTGAAATCACCACAGACAAGACATCGACCATTATCTTCCCGATGCCGATTAATCTCGTCGAAGCGGTCTCCGATATCGCCAAAGCAGTGAAGAAGAATCAAGGAGAGTCGGAAGAAGGGAAAGAGTAAGCCTAGTAGCCGCTATAGAGGCAAGTAGAAAAAGGAAGAAGAAAACCGTTTGCTACTCCCTTTATAGATGTGGTCAGGTTTCTATTCGATATGGTGGACGTTCAGCACATAACCAATTACCATATCGATGCACCAAATGTAATTAGTAAGCATTCTTCAGCATCTCCTCCCCTACACTTCTGTATAAGGGACGCATATTTGTCGCTTGGGGAGCAGTGAGCAGCCTGAACTAACTTACTCTATAAATGAAGGGGCTAACGTACCGCCTCTGCACCATAGTTGAACGACTTTTCGCTGCACTCTAAGCTAATTTGGACAAAAACATCTCAAGGTCTTTATCTAAAAGAAAACACCCAAAATCTGGGTCATAACAGTATATAAAACCATCATTATGTTCCCCAAATCCAATGCATGTAACAACGTTCCCATAATTGACTAGGAAAGGAACCATTTCTGGCTCGTCCATATAAGGAACAAACGCCCCATAAACTTCTTTCAAGTTTTTTTCTTCTATTACTTCAGTGATCTGCAATGTGTCGTCCGGGATTTCTTTTGACAGATTTTCGTACAAAGAAACTTCTATCTCTTTGTCCAAGACTGAGCTAGGAGATAGCCAAACCTTACGTAAAGAGCGTTCTGCTTTGCTCGACAAATTCATTAAAACTTCTCCTCTGGTGACGGATAAATAACTTTATTTAATGGATTTTCCTCGTTGTGTCTCAATACATTTCGTCCCCCAAAGTGATTGAGGCCTCCATTGACAGTCGAGTGAACATTTCGAGGAACTAGCATCATTGTTTTACCATCTTGATGATGGTGCCAAACCATATTTTTTTTATCATAGCTATCTAGGGCTAACCTCTGCATTGCTAAAGAGACATCGTGATCCATTTTCCCACTTAACCCATCAACTCGTACGACCTTTTCTGCGTAGGGGGAAAAGTCAGGGAAACCATCATAATCAATAAATACTACCCCTCCCTTGGTTTGGACAGCTTGACCTGCTAAGTCACTATTAATTATTTTTCTTCCCCTTAGCTCCTTGAGAGGATTCCGCTCAAAGGCCTCGCTAACTAGTTTTCCACCAAAGTCGTCTAGAAATTTGCCAGGGATTGCGATAACAGCCATGGAAGCCGCGCCCGCTAATGTTGGTTTATTGATGAACTCTTTTCCCTCTTTAGCCAGTGCCTCAATATCATCAGCAAGCATTGAGGCAGGGTCAAGCTTAACCGAATTAACCGCATCCAGTTCAGGGTTCGCCAATGCCTCATCAAGATCGAAACTCGGCACTTCAATTTTTTCTAGGCGGCCAATGACTCTTTCTCGATTTGCGGCCCAACGAGCTTCATCTTCTTTTGAGTAGGTCAGCTCTTCTTTACGTGCTAAACGCTGTCGTTCAGCAAGCTGTTTAAGAGTTTCTCCAAGCGTCGGTGTTTTAGGGCTAACCTCCCCCTCAACAAGTGAGGTGTAACCTCCTCCGCTACTAGTCGCTATGTGCTTCTTTTTAATATCATCGCCATCCATAGATAAGCACTTCTCCTATAAGGCCAAGTGCT
Source organism: Vibrio sp. Sgm 5 (assembly GCF_026241575.1). Classification (NCBI taxonomy): domain Bacteria; kingdom Pseudomonadati; phylum Pseudomonadota; class Gammaproteobacteria; order Vibrionales; family Vibrionaceae; genus Vibrio; species Vibrio sp. Sgm 5. The sequence continues at coordinate 32,082 of NZ_JAPHPY010000039.1, read as the reverse complement.
TATTATATAGCCACATTTTTATACTGGTGATACCTTAAAGAGCAAAGCGTTATTTTTACTACAAGAAAGAACGTTTTAAAGGAGACTAAAAACAAACCCTCTCCATGCAGGACATATTTTCTAGCGAACTAGTGCATTTCGTTAGAGATCATAAAAACTTTTCTCTAAGTAAGCATAAAGAGCCAGCGCAAGCTGTGATGCTTCAGATTTATCGCTCTGCATCTAAACAACGCTCTCGTAGGGGGTTTGTTGTTTAATTCAGTGAGAAGACATGGCTACCCCATATTGAATACTTCTTAAACAAGACACTGAGTTTCAAGCATACCAAATCCTGTAAGCTTTAATCATTACATAGTCTACCAAACTGAGCATTGTAATTTCTCAGGCTTAGCTTGCCACCGAGTAACGACTTTACTCAATACAAAGCTGTTTCTGATAGTGAGCGTTTATGATAACCATACCGATTAATTCCACTTCTTGTTAGAACCGTAGCGCTTATGGCAACCTATCGCTAAATGCTGTTACAACCCTTACCCTTAATAAAGAATTCTAGTATTAAGCAATTTCAAGGATACTTATAACATTGATTGAGCTTAAGCGTCGGTGCACTCTTTCTTCATGATCGCTAAACCTGTCTCAAAGCAGTGACGCCACGCGTACTCGACCCTTTCATCAAAGTCAGAATCACACTGAGCCACGGTTTCTAAAAGGCTTTCAAACCAGACATCAATGTCTTCAGGTGCTACGCCAATATTGTTATGCCCATGTTTGTGCCCGTATTTCCGCATCATATCTCGAGTATCTACAGAGGTATCCGCCATCATCACAAACACTATAGAACCTTTAAGCATCCGGATTTGCTTCTTCATGTCCACGCCATCGAACTTTTGCCTGAAGTTTTCACCTTTCGACCAAAAGTTCTCATAGAACAAATCAAAGAAGTCCTCATGGATTACGCAGCGTTCGTAACTGTCGTTAAATACCTCGATTACGTTCATACCCTAGCCTCCAACCAACTCATCTATTTTCATTATGAATGTAATTTGATAATCCTACCAAGCTCGTTGGTAGTTTCTGCTGTTTCTGAACCTCGGCGTACGGGGAATAGCTGCCTGCCTTTTAGACGTTCAAATTCGATTTTCAATAAAAAATAGAAAGTGATTTAAACGAAACACGTATTATCAATTCGATAAAAGTCGATATTATGGACTCACTTTCGAGGTACGCATGGTTGTCGATGCTAAGCGCATCCTCATTTGTCTAATAATATTAAGAGGATATAAACGTGTCTCATCAAATCATTACAGACCTAAACAACCGTTACACAGCGAAAAAATACGACGAAGAGAAACGCATCTCTCAAGAAGATATGGCAATCATCAAAGAAGCCATTCGCCTATCTGCGTCTTCTATCAACTCTCAGCCTTGGAAATTCATCGTAATTGAGAGCGACGAAGCGAAACAGCGTTTTCACGACACGTTTGCTAACATGCACCAGTTCAACCAACCGCACGCTAAAGCAGCATCTCACACTATTCTGCTAGCGTACGATCCAAAATTCACTAAAGAGAAATTCGCGAAGCGCGTTGATGCTGAAGTAACTTCTGGTCACCTACCAGCAGACATGTACGACATGTTCATGGGTGCTTACGCATTTGCTGAAGCAAACACAGATGAGAACGGCTACAACGGCGGCTGGACTAAAGCGCAAGTTTACATCGCGCTTGGTAACCTACTGCACACACTAGCGCGTCTAGGTATCGACTCTACTCCAATGGAAGGTGTTGACCCAACATTGATCGGCGAAGAGTTCAAAGCAGAATTAGATGGTCACGTATGTGAAGTTGCACTAGCAATCGGCTACCACAAAGACGGCGAAGACTACAACCACGGCCTGCCTAAAGCACGCCTTCACATCGATGACGTGATTACTACTCTGTAAGTCATAAGTCGAGATGGTTTTCTTAAGGAGAGTCGTTTATACGGCTCTCCTCTCGTTTTACGAACCCACTATTAATAGAAAACTCACCAAATTAAGCTTAATTTTATATAAACCTCAAACTTTGAACACTTGGCAGTCAAGCAAATTGTCTTGAGTGTTTCTCCTCTATATACTGCGCGCTCACTTTAAAGCCTCCCAATCTAAAGCATTGTTTGGCAAATAAAAACTTCGATATAACTCCCACAAAATAAGCAGGATTATAATGATCAGCAGTAAAGCGTCAGTACTTGGCCTAATTTCCCTTTCTATTTTACTTGGTGGTTGTGCTACCACTAAAGAAGAGCAAAACAACCAACAAACTAACGTTGAGCAAACATCTGAAAACAAAGTTGAAGTTGGAGCGACAGCGAAGATCAATAAATCTGGTCTTGCAACGCCTGCTTTTAAAAACAAACAGCTTGTTGGTTATAACTTCCAAAAAGGCTTCGCGGTTCCTGCAGAAATTGGCAACTTCTTTGGCTTTAGCTACACGGCAACTCAGTCAGTGGCGATGACACCAGATACAACGGAAGGAAAAGTTTATAAGAGCCTACCGGTTATCGTTGAAGTGACTCACCCTGAGATCAATGGCTCAACTCAAAGCAGCTGGAACGATACGCTTTACTTTGGTCGCGATAACTTTGCAATGTGGCAATTTGAATCAGAAGCAGAACTTGCAAACGGTAAATGGACAGTGGCAGTTAAGCTGAATGATGAAATCATCGCAGAGAAAAACTTCTTCGTTCAAGTGCCACCAAAAATGCCAGCGAAAGTGACGCAAGTTTGTGATGCTCAAGTAGAACTTTTCCCTAAACCACTACAAGACGCTCATACTGCATGTTGTGAAAACAACGACGCTCAAGCTTGTTACAACTTTGCATGGCGTGGTCTAGAGCGCATTCGTGATAAAGTAGGCGCGCAACTTTACTACGCAAAAAGCTGTGATTTAGGTGATGTTTCTGGCTGTCGCACGGCAGCAAAACTTGCTGACACTAAAGAACAGAAAATGGAGTTCTTCAAAAAAGGTTGTGATTTGGACGACTTCGAAAGCTGTGTTGACGCAAAACTCGAGCTTTAACAACAACAGACGTTGAATTGAAAAGAGCCGCACTTGATCAGTGCGGCTCTTTTTTATTTTAAGAAGGTAACAAACGTTTTAAGATATAAAACAGCTACGCCACTTGCTTGGACTTAAAATTACCAAGCAGCGCGTCGTACAATTCATTGTCACTCAGTACACCAACCAGTTTGTTCTCTTCCACCAGCAAGATAGGTTGATTGCTTCGTTGCTTCAGTTCAATCGCCTCACGCATACTGATGTCTGGGTTAGCTTGAACAACCGTGCTTTCGCCGATGTCGTCGAGTGTGGTTGAATCGCTTTCCCAATTCACCAATGACTTATCGGAATCCACCAGCGTGACACCTTTCGGTTCTTGCTCGACCCAAATCTGCTTATCTGCACACACCAACACGCGGTCATTCTGCTGCTTAAGCTCGGTACTGGCTTGCATCAATGAACGACCTTTCAACACGTTAAGCGGATTAGTGTGAGCGACAAAGTCCGCCACATAGTCGTTTTCTGGTGAAAGGATGATTTGCTCAGGCTTGCCGTGTTGAATCAGTTTGCCCGATTCCATAATGGCAATGTTGTTACCGATTTTCAGCGCTTCATCTAAATCGTGGCTCACAAACAAAATCGTCTTGTTGAGTTTCTCTTGCAGTTGAATCAATTCATCTTGAAGCTGAGCGCGAATCAGTGGGTCTAGTGCAGAAAACGGTTCATCCATCAGCAAGATGTCTGTATCCATAGCAAAGGCACGTGCTAAGCCAACACGCTGCTGCATGCCGCCAGAAAGCTCATGCGGGAATTTACTCTCCCACTCGCTTAGCCCAACCATTTCAAGTTGTTCACGCGCTTTTTTACGACGCTCAGCTTTACCAATGCCCTGCATCTCAAGCCCAAACGCCACGTTATCCAATACAGTTAACCACGGCATAAGCGCAAACTTTTGGAACACCATCGACACGCGGTGAGTACGTAGATTACGCAGAGTCTGTTCGTCACAGTTGGCAAGCTCTACCATGTCGTCGCCATCTTTGATTTTGAGGGAGCCGCGAGAGATCTCATTCAAACCATTCACGGCACGAAGTAAGCTGGATTTACCTGAACCAGATAGCCCCATCAGTACACAGATCTCACCTTGTTTGACGCTCATGGAGACCTTATCAACACCAACCACTTGTCCGGTTTCATCAATGATCTCTTGACGAGATTTGCCTTGGTCTAGTAGCGCCAATGCTTGCTCTTGCTGCTGCCCAAACACAACGTCGAGGTTTTCAATCGTAATTGCATCCATGTTATGCCTCCTTCTGGTTTGGTGCTTTGCACAAGCGGTCGAGAATAATCGCGACTAAAACAATCGCTAAACCTGCTTCAAACCCTTGAGAAATGTTCACGGTGTTCAGTGCTCGTACGACTGGTTTACCCAAACCATCCGCACCGACTAGCGCCGCAATCACCACCATAGAAAGCGACAACATGATGCACTGGGTCACACCCGCCATAATGCTTGGCAATGCTGCTGGGAGTTCGACTTTTAATAGCAATTTCATGCGGCTTGCACCAAACGCTTTACCCGCTTCAATCAGCTCTTCTGGCACTTTGGTGATGCCAAGGTAAGTCAGACGAATTGGCGCGGCGATAGCAAAGATACTGGTGGAAATCAGACCCGGTACTATACCCAAACCAAACAGAACCAATGTTGGGATCAGATACACAAACGTTGGTACGGTCTGCATTAAATCGAGTATCGGGCGCAATAAGGTATACAACCACGGGCGATGCGCCGCCATGATGCCCAGCGGCACGCCAATTAATACGGAAATCGTTGTCGCAGCGAAGACGAGAACAAAGGTTTCCAGCATTTCTTGCCAGTAGCCGAGGTTAAGGATAGTCAGCAGCGCCAGAACGATAAACACGACCAAAGGAATGCTGCGGTGTAGGAACCACGCAATCGCTGCGGTCATGATGATTGGTGCTGCCGGTGGCATCCATTTGAAAATATCCACCACGAAAAGAATGATGGTTTCGAGAAAAATAGAGATAGCATCAAAGAAACCCGACGCGTTCATGGTTAACCAATCCACGCCCGTTTCCATCCATTCGCCCAACGGAAGTTTGTTGTCCGTAATAAAATTCACAATAAAACCTTTGTGTTAAAAGGCGAGCATCGCTACCCACCTTTTCCTAAAGAGAGGAATGATTAAGCGTTTGTTTTTAGGTAAGAAGTAATCGCTTGTTTTGCGTCTTTGCCGTCTAGCGTCTTCACGCCTTCTAGCCACGCTTCAAATTGTTGTGGGTTGGTATTCAACCATTCTTGCGCCGCTTTCGCTGGCTTCTGTTTCTGGTTTAGAATCGCTTCCATCAACTGGTTTTCCATCTCTAGGCTGAACTCTAGATTCTTAAGCAGTTGACCCACGTTTTGACACTCAGATAGGTAGTCTTGGCGCACATTGGTGTATACATTTGCACCGCCGTAGTTAGGACCAAAGAAGTCGTCGCCGCCAGATAGGTATTCCATCTCAACATTGCTGTTCATTGGGTGCGGAGCCCAACCTAGGTAAACGATCCACTGGTTGCGACGCACTACACGAGACACCTGAGACACCATCCCCGCTTCGCTTGATTCCACTAAGCTGAAGTCTTTCAAACCGAATGCATCGCTGTCGATCATATCTTGGATCAAACGGTTACCATCGTTACCCGGCTCAATGCCGTAGATGCGGTCTTTAAATTTGTCAGCATGTTTTGCCAAGTCAGCAAAGCTTTTCACGCCTGCGTCATATACGTACTTTGGCACTGCTAGTGTGTATTTTGCGCCCTCTAGGTTTGCGCGAACGGTTTCCACTGTGCCAGCTTCACGGTATTTGGCGATATCGCCTTCCATGGTTGGCATCCAGTTACCCAAGAATACGTCGATGTCGCCGTTTGCCATTGAAGAGTACGTTACAGGTACAGATAGAAGATCGGTCTTGGTTTTGTAGCCCAAGCCTTTTAACAGTTCAGAGGTAACAGCAGTGGTTGCGGTAATGTCTGTCCAGCCTACATCGGCAAATCGAACAGTTTCACATTGGTTAGCATAAGCACCTGTCGCTACTGCACTCAGCGCGATAGATGAAAAGATTTTTGTCATCGTAGACATGTTTAAATTCCTTGTAATGATTACTGACTTTATGAGATTGAGCTTAAGTCTCTTTTCGGCGGACGCATTCTTTGCGTCTCTTGCCAGTTCGGAGCAATCCAAACCGGTGTGTTATTCGATTGTTCCAGCGTATGACCCAAGATCATGTCTGCGGCACGCTCTGCAACCATAATGGTTGGGGCGTTTAAGTTGCCATTCGGAATGGTTGGGAAGATGGATGAATCCACCACGCGTAAGCCTTCAATGCCGCGCACTTGGCAGGCTTCATTCAGAACGGCCATTGGATCATTGTCTGCGCCCATTTTGCAGCTACACGATGGGTGGTAAGCACTTTCCACGTTTTGCTTTACCCATTCATCAATCGCTTCATTGCTGGTGATGTTAAGACCGGGCTGGATCTCTTCACCACGGAACGCATCCATTGCAGGTTGATTGAGGATTTCACGCGTTAAACGAATACAGTCTCGCCAATCTTGCTTATCTTGTTCCGTCGAGATGTAGTTGAACTCGATTTTTGGTTTGTCATTTGGGTTGGCAGAAACCACTTCAACACTACCGCGACTCTCTGGCTTGTTTGGACCAACATGCACTTGGAAGCCATGACCATCAAACGCAGCACGACCGTCATAACGCATCGCTGCTGGTAGAAAGTGATATTGAATATTCGGCGATTTCAACCCTTCACGAGAACGGATGAACGCGCACGATTCAAAGTGATTGGTTGCGCCCAGACCTTTGCGCGTCAGAATCCACTCCGTTCCAATCAAGCCTTTGCTGATCAAACCTAACTTGCTGTTAAGCGTGATCGGCTGTTTGCAGTGATACTGGAAGTACACTTCAAGGTGGTCTTGCAAGTTCTTACCCACGCCTTCGAGAACGTGTTTCACTTCAATGCCCGCTTTTTCAAGCACAGTCTTAGGACCAATACCCGAGAGTTGCAGCAGTTGTACCGAACCGATAGAGCCCGCGCTCGACACCACTTCTTTGTTGGCGAAACACTGTTTGATTTTTCCGGATTGTTCGAACTCAATGCCGACTGCTTTTTTACCTTCAAGCAAAATGCGATGAGCCGTTACGCCTTTCATCAAAGTGAAGTTACTGCGCTTTCTCGCACGGCTTAAGTAAGCGTTAGAGGTGGAAGCGCGCACGCCTTTGTCTACCGTCATGTGCATAGGACCGAAGCCCTCTTGCTGGTAACCGTTGTAATCTTGCGTTTCTGGGTAACCTGCATCTTTCCCCGCTTCGATAAACGCTTGGTAAAGTGGATTCAGCTTCATATCGTTGCCGTTGCACGTACCTACCGGACCACTGTCGCCACGGTATTCGTCTGCTCCGCCTGTCCATGTTTCCGCTTTACGGAAATACGGCAGACAAGCTTGGTAGTTCCAGCCTTTCGCGCCTTCTGCTTCCCATTCGTCAAAGTCACAAGCATGACCACGAACGTAAACCATGCCGTTGATCGAAGAGCTGCCGCCCAGAACTTTGCCGCGTGGACAATGCAGTTGGCGTCCGTCTAACCCCTCTTCCGCTACAGTTTCAAACTGCCATGCATACTTTTCAGTGTTCATTGGGTAAGACAGCGCCGTAGGCATTTGGATGAAGATGCTCTTGTCTGAGCCCCCCGCTTCCAACAGCAATACTTGGTGCTGACCGCTTTCACTCAGGCGATCCGCCAAGACACAGCCTGCCGAGCCAGCACCGACGATGATGTAATCGTAGTGTTGTTGCATTACAAATCCTCCTGACTGATTACGCGTAAGGGCTATCGAAATCACCCAAATGCACTAACACACTCTTGGTTTGGGTGTAATGTTTGAGGGTTTCAACGCCGTTTTCACGTCCAATGCCAGACAGTTTGTAACCGCCAACGGGCATTTCAGCTGGAGAATCACCCCAGGTGTTAATCCAACAAATACCTGCTTGGATTTGGTGAATTACGCGGTGTGCACGAGATAGGTTCTGCGTGAACACGCCAGCTGCAAGTCCGTAATCGGTGTTGTTAGCGCGTGCAATCACTTCGTCTTCGTCACTGAACTTAAGCACTGACATTACGGGACCAAAGATCTCTTGCTGCACATGCGGCATGTCGTCTTCGCAATCAGTGAAAACCGTTGGCACAACAAAGTTACCGCTCGCCAAGCCATTGTCTGTGACTTTATAGCCACCGGTCAGTAGCGTTGCGTTGCTTGCTTTCGCTTGTTCAATTGCGGAAAGAACTTTTGATTCGTGCTCTTTGGAAATGAGCGCGCCAATTTGGGTTTGCTCATCAAGCGGATCGCCAACCACCAGCAACTCAGTACGCTTTTTAAGTTGAGCGACAAACTCATCATAAATACCTTCATGAACGAACACGCGAGTACCGTGTGTACAGACCTCACCTTGGGTATAGAAGTTCGCAACCATTGCAGCAGAAACCGCGTCGTCTAGCTTGGCATCATCAAAAATGATCATTGGAGACTTACCGCCAAGTTCCATAGTGACTTGCTTTAGCGTATTGGCACTGTCACCCATCACGACTTTGCCCGTACCGGATTCGCCTGTGAAAGAGACTTTAGCGATGTCTGGATGTGCGGTGAGCATTTGGCCTACTCGGTAATCACCTTGAATGACGTTGAACACGCCATCTGGCAACCCCGCTTCGCTGTAGATTTCTGCCAGCTTGAGTGCGGTTAACGGGGTTTCTTCTGATGGCTTAAAGATCATCGCATTACCCGCAGCAAGCGCAGGTGCAGACTTCCACATCGCGATTTGAATTGGGTAGTTCCACGCCCCAATGCCCGCACAAATCCCTAGAGGCTCGCGGCGAGTGTAGAAAAACTGGGATTCATTCAGCGGTTGCTGTTCGCCATGCATGCTAGGCGCAAGACCTGCGTAGTATTCGATCACATCAGCGCCCGTTGCAATGTCTACGCAATTCGCTTCTTGGATTGGTTTGCCCGTATCCGCGACTTCTAATGCTGCCAGTTCGTCGTTTCTTTCACGAAGTAGCGCCACCGCTTTAAGCAGGATACGACTGCGTTCTGTCGCCGTCATGGCAGACCAAATAGCAAAACCGCGCTTGGCAGATTCAATTGCCGCTTGCATATCTTGCTGGTTAGCCTGCTTCACATTCGCAAGCGGCTCACCATTGGCAGGATTGTATGTAGTGAAGTGTTCTTCTGAGCATCCTAGGTGCATGGCACCATCGATGTAGTGTGCTTTCATATCCATTTGAAGGTTTGACTCTTTATTTTTGTTTTGAGTAGAACGTGAGTTGTTTGTCGAGATAGTCGTTGATGATGACGCGTGCTTTCTCGGCATCGATGCCTTGCGGGTTGAGCGTTCCGCGTAGCCAAATGCCATCAATCAGTGACGCAATACCATGCGCTACTAGCTCTGCTTGGTCTTGATCCAGCAAGGCTTTTAATTCTTTTTTTAGATGAGAAAGGAGTCGTCGTTCATTCACTCGTTGCAGACGTTTGAGCTGCGCGTCATGCATGGAGTACGACCAGAATGCCAACCAAGTTTTTGCCACTTGGTTCTCGGCTTGGAAACCCACAAAGTTGCCGTCGATGATGGCATTAATACGTTGATGATGCGCATCAGCTGGCAGCTGGCTTAGGTTCTCTTTGATGGTGGCAGAAAGCTGGCGCAGGATCTCACGCATGGTCTCTTCTAACAGACCGTGCTTGCCACCGAAATAGTGATTAATGATCCCCGTTGATACCCCTGCTTCTTTGCTGATCAACGAGATACTCGCAGCGTGCAAACCTACTCTGTCGATGACCGACATCGTCGCTTTGACTAGCTGCGGCTTTCTGATTTCAGGCATCCCAACCTTGGGCATTTTGCATCCTTGTTATTTTTAATTGAACGGTTAGTTAAATATAAAATGCCTTAAAATTAGTTCGAATTCAAACTAATTATCTAGAAAAAAGATCAGAAACAGCTGAATACTTTCGATAATAATCATGACTAAAACATTGGTAAAAGTGAGATTATCGGAGTGTTAACAATCGAAAATGAAAGAGAAAAATCATTACAAATCAACAATTAAAGACAATTAAAGACAATTAATCAATATTTATCGACACAAATCGGCATGAGCAACACATACACATCAAAAGCATAAACAAAGATAAATACATCGAACTCAAATAATTTCTACTCTTTTAATTTTAGAGATATCAATTGAGCAAGGAATGCCGAACCGTTCTCCAACGTGTTATCAAATGTAAACAAACCAACCTTCATAAATAGACTATTTATTATTCATTACCGTCAGATCTTCCACCTCAGAATGATGTCTACTCACTTGTTCACGCTCAGCGCTACAAACTCGGTTTCGCCCTAAGGTTTTCGCCCTATACAATGCCTTGTCCGCCATACGGTAGCTTTGCTCAACCGAGCGATTGATCATGGTAATACCGCTACTGATAGTAATGCCCAATACGCTTTTCGATTGAATGGTTTCTTTCAGACGATAAATTGCTTCAAATGCATTACGAACGTTGGTCTCTGGCATGATGATGGCGAACTCTTCTCCGCCAACACGAGCGACGATGTCTGTCTCTCGACACTGCGCTTGCATCAACTCCCCAAGTTCTTTAATCACCTCATCACCCACATCATGACCATGTTTGTCATTGATCTGCTTAAAGTGATCAATATCGATAATAGCCAGTGTGGTATTCGACACCGCATAACGGTCAGCAATACTGGCGTGACGTGCTATCTCCTTGTCAAAACGACGGCGATTCCAACAGCCCGTTAGTGGGTCTTTTTCTGCAAGATTCTTGAGCTTATTCTCCAACCGAACTCGATGGCTGATATCTCGGAAGCTAAGTACATATCGATCACTCATTCCCATCCCCATTTCATAATGCGTGATGTGAGTATCTAACGTTAAGTGGTCACCAAAACGGTTCGTCACTTTGATTTCGCCTTTCCAGTTTGCTTTTGCTCCTAACTTCGCAATCGCGTCGTTCAAACAACTGAAACCATACTTCTTCAAATCTTCTCCATTCAATTGTTTGGCCGTATGTCCTGTTAACTTGGAAAAGCTTTTGTTCGCAAAGTCGACTCGTAAATTTTGATTGAGGATGACGACACCAATCACTGAGTGCGCGGCAATACTCGCGATCTTTTCGTCAATGCGTTCGCTTTCTAAGTGGTAGTTACGCAATACCATCAGTAACCCGATGACAAACAATAACAATGCCTGCCAACTGTAATCATGTGTGAGCGTGTAAATCCCCCAGCCAGTCAGCGTCAATAGATAAACAAACGGAAGTAACTTGCGCTTGGTATCGTTAGTAAATTTTCTCGCATTCATAATGCGTGCTCCGAATGATTCGATGAGCAAAGATTATTGAATTCAAGTTATTAAGATTTACCAATTTGCGCCACACCTTTATCACTAACAGGTTTCTGACAAACAAGCGTTATTGCTCACTTTTCGCTAATGTCGCTTAATGGCAATTTTTATAGGTCGTTGCCCTTTATCTTATTCATCAACTTGATTGAATTAGGAAAGAAAAATGAAAGCACGCAATGCCCTTTTGATTTTACTCACGAGCACTATTGGTTTTAACGCTCATGCGATTACCGACGCAAGCAAGATTGGCGCAAACGCAGGAGCGATGAGTTACTGTTACGATCGTGTCGCCTCTGGCAAAGACAAATCGAAATACCGTTTATTGAAGCTGAAAACCTTAGAAGAATATCAAGACCTAGACAGTGGTGACCGAGCAAAAGCATTGGTCATGAAGAAAGCGGCAGAAGATGGCGAATACCTTGGTGACCCACTAGATAAGTCTCGCTGTAACAGCCTCAGAAAAATGTTGTTTGTAAAATACTAATCATACCAGCCCCTTTGAAGCCATCACTCTTTAGTGGTGGCTTTTTTGCACCTGTAATCCACCTATCAAAAATTCACCACAACTATTTATAACCACCACAATCAATATTACTTTTTTATCTTTACGTGCGAAGTGGCGCCAAATGGTAAGTCCCCATCCCTGCTTATTTCTACTATATCGCTACAGGGTATGCATTGAGCGACAGGAGTCCCCACTTAAAAAATGAGAGACCAACATGACTTACGCAGAGTTCAAACAAACTGATTTACACACTTGTCTAACCGTTGCCGGCGAACTGATGCTGTCCATAGGTAAAGTTGCCTTTAAGACCATAAAAATTTTATTCAAAGCCTTTACTTGGTTGGCAATCAAAACTTACCGCTATGTGATGAAGTAAGCTCGATTAGATTCTGTCACTTTACCTTTATCTAAACCGCACCTTTTTGAGGTGCGGTTTTTTGTATGTCATATCCCTGAATTCACGTCCCTATCATCACCTTGTGCCCCTTCTCTCTTTCTAAACTTTAGTACCTAAGACAGGGCCATTGACGGCCAAAAATAAGAAGTAAAATTGTGTCTATTCATCGCTCTTATGCTGCTATGCTTAAGTTCTTACCCCTTACGCATAGAGTACTAGAACATAACCAAACTCAACGCGAGGGGAGCGTCGAGGCGCTCTCGCTGGACAATACGAATTAGCTTAAAAGGAGACGTTAGTTTCAATGAAAGATGACACTGGTAGGAAGATGGTAAAGGGCTAGAACGGGTCAAAGGATTAACCCAGAAAGCTTTCGCTAAATGGCGTCCAATCTTTCCCCAAACGCAAAAAAGGCGCTCAGTGAGCGCCTTTGATAAGGAGGTATTTAGCCTATAGTGTGTTCTTATACACAACACCGTCTTTCATGATGACTTTCTTAGTTTCATCTTGTACCACGCAATCTACACCTTCTAGTGGATTGCCATCGACGATAAGCAAATCTGCATAAGCACCTTCCACAATTTGACCTAACTTACCTTCTTGATACGGATGTTTGTAAGTCGACAATTCAAATAGACGCCCACAGTTTGAGGTAGCCATGCGAAGTGCTGTAATCGTATCGAATGTGGTTTCAATAGCGCCCAGCTCTTGCATCTGACTTTCATGAACGTTTGCTTTACCAACACAGTCAGTACCAAACGCTAGGTTTTGAATATCGTATTTCTTGATAAGCTCAGCAGACTTAAACATTGCTTTACCAACGCGTTCTGTCTTGCGGTAAGTCTCTTCGTTTGGCAACGGGATCTTACGTTCTGCAATCAATGATGACGTGAAGTATGATGGAACAAGCCAAATGCCTTTCTCTTTCACAATTTGAGCAATTTCTTCATCCATAATAGTGGCGTGCTCAAAGGACATGACACCTGCCTCTGCGGCACGTTTCATCGCTGGTGCTGTGTGAATATGAGCCGCTACATAGGTACCATAATCGCTTGCCGCTTCCACCGCCGCTTTCATTTCATCTAGCGTATATTGCAACGTATCCAGTGGATCGAACGTAGAGGATGCACCACCACCTGCCATCACTTTGATTTGAGAAGCGCCCTTAAACAATTGCTCTCGAACCGCTTTCAATACTTCTGCACGACCATCCGCGACTTTAAATGCGCCCGACTTCATTAGTGGTGAGTCTTCATGACCGTTCGCTAGGCGTTCTTGTGCTTGGTTTTGACGGTAGTCTGAGTGACCACAAGTTTGCGAAATCGCGGCCATACAAGGCAAAATTCTTGGACCTTTCGCATAACCTTTATCGATACTGTTCTTCAGACCTAATGTGTTGCCTGCAACATCACGAATGGTCGTAAAGCCACGCATCAACATCTCTTCAGAGATTCTCGCTGAGCGAATCGCGATCTCTTCTCGAGTCATGCCATCCAGCTCATTGAAGCCCGCTGAAAGCGTAATGTGTACGTGTGCATCAATTAAACCTGGCATCACCGTTTTGCCTTCTGCATCGATGATTTGCTCAGCATTCGAGTCATCCACTTTCCCGATTTGTGTGATTAAGTTATTTTCAATCAGAAGGTCCACGTTCTTCAGAAGTTGCTCATCTACACCGTTAAACACGTTTGCATTTTTAATTACGATACTCATGGTTTCTATCTCCGAGTCAGTTGTCTCAATACAGGTGCATCATATCGAGTGGACCGGGAATAAAATTGCCATTTCGCGACAAGCAAAACATTCAAGACTTAAGTTAGGTTTCGTGATAGATTCCGTCGCCATTTAAATATGCACTACCACCCTTATTAACTATCGCGCGGACAATCCACGTTATGTTTTCTCAATCAGTCATCGAACAACTTAAATATTACGTTTACTTCCTACGAGACCCACGCAACGGCATCGTCTTCTATGTTGGAAAAGGCAGAGGCAATCGAATCTTTAATCATGCAGAATGTGCATTAGAAAGTGATAGCTCTAGCGACAAGCTTGACACAATTCGAAGTATTTTAAATGCGGGATTCAAAGTAGAACACTATGTATTGAGGCATGGATTAGATGAAGTAACGGCATTTGAGGTTGAAGCAGCGTTCATCGATTTTATAGGACTAACCAACCTGTCTAATTTGCAAGGGGGTCATTACTCCAGCGATTTTGGCATTAAAACGACTGATGAGATTATCGCTATGTATAGTGCCGAAGCGCTCGAGACCTCATTACCCATCGTACTTATTAACATCAATAAAAAGTACTATCGCGAAATTACGCAAGAAGAGCTTTACGATGCAACAAGAGAAGCTTGGGTCATTGGCAGCAAACGAGATAGAGCAACCTACGCAGTAACAACCTATCGTGGGTTAACTCGCGAAGTTTACAAGATCAAATCTTGGTATCCAGTCGATATTGATGGAAAAGAACGTTGGGGCTTTATTGGAGAGTTAGCCAATGAAACCGTTCGAGAACAGCTTCGTTACAAGGCCATTTCTTCGCACTTTCCACAAGGCGCTGCAAACCCGATTAAATACCTAAACTGTAATGTCCCGTTATCTGTTGTTAGAACTACGCCGCCACAAAAAATAGTACAAGCTCCTATTGATGCAACGGAAAAGAACTTGAACCTCATTGTGCATATTCAGAAAGGCAAAGAAAAACATGGTTATGAATGGGGAACACGCCAAGCATGGAAATGCGGAGATAAAGCACATCGGGTAAAACGTGTAATCGGTGTCGTAAAAGGTAAAGTCGCTTGCGTAATCGATGGAGTGACAGCTCAGCTATCCACGCCAATGATCAACCCAAACCACGATATAGGCTGTGAGGGACGTTATGCATTCTTAAATGGTATCTGCGTCAACGAAAATGATACCCATGCAAAAGAACGATGCGAATTGATGTTCAAAAAGATATCGGGCCTTAGGCAAGGCCACCGTTATCTCAATGATGAAGAGTTGGAATCACGTACAAGCGAGTGATCGAAGAGCCGCCATACGCGGCTCTGTATTACAACACTGTCAAACCTGAGTTCTAGATTCAGTCACGTCTAAAAAGGAATGCCATTACTTATTATCATTTCATCTTTTCTGAAATCATGCAGATTGCACAAGTTACAACTTGGATCGCAATCCACCAGACATTCGAGCTTTTCTTTCACCTTCTTCAATAGAACAGGGTTAGAAATCGATTTGATTATATTATGTCTAAATAGGTAAACACCCATGCTACCCTTCTCTTTTGGCGGATAGTACTTTACTTCTTCTGCGTTAAAGACCAGCTTACTGAATGCAATTAATGGTTGAAAATCGACGATGAAAAAGTACGCGTAATCTTTCTTACTGGAATATCTAATCAAGTAATAGCAAAGTGCTTGAATAATCAATTCAAAATAATGAGCAGAGCTCGTATAGTAACCCACACCAATCAAGCAGCTGCGCTCAGCCTCTTCTTGTGGGAGCGTGATAAATGAAGGTAGCCCGTTAATACCTTCAATGTTCACCATGCCGTACCAATGGCCCACCGTTGCCTCTTGGTCATTTTTAATCAAAATGCATTGATACTTCACATCACTCGCTTTCTCTTGAAGCTCCTGATAGAACCTTTTGAGTGGTGAAATGTTATGGTTAAACTCTTTGAACATGTCAGAGTATTCATTGATCGTCAGACTTTTTATTTCGCTATTAGGAGGCCCAGACACCTTGCGATAAGAAAGGTTAGAAATCGAAAAATCTAGGGCTCGAACTAGGGTACTGATGACAAGATCATGTTTATTCGAGTAACGAACTTTAGACAGATCCATTCGCAACAGAACCTCTATCAAATCAATATCCAAACACTTGGCAATATAGAACTGTTTATATATTGGCGGGATACTTTTACCTGTGAACCATCGGCTCAAGGTAATAGAATCAAGGCCTTTAAACTCCTCATAGTAGTTATTTTGTAACAGCGCGATAAGGTCCTTTCGAGAAATATCTCTAGTATCGACCCACCGATTCAACTCATCTTTAAAACAATAAGTCATATAACTCCCCTCCCAGTAAAACTCAAAATGCCCATTGTAAAAACTGGTACATTCATACCCCAGAAACCAGTATCTTGAAGTTACTCGGGTATCAGTTAGATATCGCATTTAAATCTTCGAATACTTCTATAGGTATTCTCTATCAAAATAACGTTGCCAACCATCATTTGAGATTATTTAAATTTCTCTAAATTAGAAATACATGCAGGTGAGTATCAGATTTTTCTGACGCGACATAGGGAACCTCTGAAGAATCAATAGAATATCGGATTCTCAACATCGCTTATTGCATGAAAAAAGAATCATTGAAGGGTAGTCTATTTACCTTTCAGATAGTTAAGTCGATTCAACCCTTGTACTGCCTCTCTCGTTTCCTCTCGTTGATAAGCGGTCTCTGTTAGAAAACACATGCCATGCTCTCTACCACGACATCGGCAAAAATCAGAGCGAAGTAATGCCCAGTACTTATTCGTGCTGCCCTCAGAGGCTTTTGTAGCCGCTTCCGACCAAAGCTCGCACGCTAACCCCCATTCGTATTCTCTTTCACTCTGACAAGCTTGCTTTGCCAACTCTAAATACATTCTATTCGCCATACGTCCACCCACGTTTTATTTTTTAAAAAGAACATGTTATGAGGTAATAACTATAAAGGGATAGCATTGAGAAAGGATTTAAACACGGCAAGGCAACTGTCTAAGCTATCCCCCTTTAAGCAAACTAATATTCACCAAAAGAAGACAAAAAAGAGCCGTAAATACGGCTCTTATGGAAGTTTTTGCGACGCAGAATAGCATCGTTGTCGTTGTTAGCTCATACTCACCATGCAAATAAACTTGTTCGTATCAAACGCTTTATCAAGCTCTTTATGCTTATCTGATGAATAAACGCTGCCTTTATTCGTCCAATAATCTCCAGAAGAAAGGTTGGCGTACTTTTCAAGGTATTGATAAGCAGTAGTGCTAGGTAAACGGGAGGATAGACGTTCACAATACTGGGTAGCCTGATCTCTATTCAGGAAGATATCGTGAGACTTTTGGTTGCCTTTAAACTGGGGTAAAAGGTAAGTAAACGCATCGTCTTTATACAGCACTTTATTGGTATAGCGTTTCACATCTTGCTTCGCAGCAGGCTCCATTCCGGCAACGCCGTATGGAGGTAAAAGACTCTCAGAGAATTTGCCAGAATGCTTGTCTCTAGTCGCTTCATCATCAACCTTACTCGCCTCTTCCATTACTGAACGAGTTGAATGGAGATCGGTTGCGTTGGCCTTATTTGAAAATGGGAAGAAGTAATCACCGCCATTTTTGAGATTCAATTTAAGCGATTGTGTCTGATTGCTATTTACGGCGCGAACACTGTAAACCCCCACGTAATTACCCGTCACATCTACTCTATCACCCGACCCGACTTCTTGATCGTTGATGTAGAACACCGTATTTTCCGAGTTCGAACGGAACACAAACCGTACTCTATCTAGGTTTAACGCCTGTCTAAGCTCCACTTCTGTGTTTGCACTGTAGGCATGTTTGTAACTCGCATCCGCGGTAAAGGAGAGATCGCCATTTAGTCTTTGGTTTGCATCTACCACTCTAAAACGCGTAAGTTGAATGCGCGACAAGCCACCTTTACTCAACACAAATGCATTTTTGATAGAAGGAAGATTGCGGTTCACGCACGTTGATAAGCTTTCCGATACATTACACTGTAATTGGCCTTGATAAGTATCATTAATAACGCGTTTCGAATCGTCCAAATGTCGAGCTTTGATCTTCTCATACAAAGCCAGCAACGCGTCGTTTTTCTTTCGCTCAATCTGACTGGCTTCTCGTTGGTCTTGCGACAGTTGCTGTTTTGTTTCTGTAAGCAACTTCCCGGCGGTCTCAATCTCTTTCTTCATTGAGTTCACTTTGGATGAC
Source organism: Vibrio sp. Sgm 5 (assembly GCF_026241575.1). Taxonomy (NCBI): domain Bacteria; kingdom Pseudomonadati; phylum Pseudomonadota; class Gammaproteobacteria; order Vibrionales; family Vibrionaceae; genus Vibrio; species Vibrio sp. Sgm 5. The sequence continues at coordinate 13,644 of NZ_JAPHPY010000039.1, read as the reverse complement.
ATGTTACGTAAGGTGAGCATCAAGGATTCATCGTAGACGCCATCGACCAACTTGTCTGTTAAACGGTTTGAATCAGATTTGATCATCTCAACGTTGTTGACCAACTTGATCTTGGTGGATTCAATTTCAGCATTCAATTTATTGTAATGCGCAATATTTTCATCAATATTGAGCGCGCTATATTCTTGCTGATAAGCCGACTTGATGCTGTTTAACTTATCTTGCTCATTAAAGTTAATTAGCTCTGAGGCAGCAGTAACACCACTCCATGCTAGACCCACCCATATGACTAATACTGTTTTAGATTTACCCACTGCCACTCCAAATTGACCCACCACGACACCATTGTTGTTAATGCTTCACCTTGCGTTTTAGGCAAGGTGAACACTCTGCGATTAAAACCTATTCCGTTGGCTTTACTTCGTCTGGTTTTGCCTGATCATTCTTAGAAGCCCATATTTCTGAGCGTCTGTTTTGTGATCGTCCCTCAGCGGTTGAATTCGACGCAATCGGCTGAGTTTCACCAAATGAACGAACGACGATACGGCTTTTATCCACGCCTTGCGCAATCAAACCGTTAGACGTTGTCAACGCACGCTGCAAGCCCAACGATTGGTTGTAGCCTTCAGAACCCTTGCTGTCGGTGTGACCATCTACCGCAATAGCACTATCGCTATTTTTAAGCGAACCTGCGAGTTGATTCAGAGCCTTACTGCCCATCGGAGTTAAGTTAGATTGGTCAAAGCCAAAATGCAGACGCGCAACTAAGCCCTTGCCTTGTAGATAGTTGTTTTGATTGCCAATCCAAGTCGAACATCTAGATTGTTCCAACCCCAACTTTGATTTACCCGCCAACACTTGTTTTAGCTCGTGACTGTCAGATTTCTGCTCTATCTGCAAAAAGCCCTGTCGATGTTGACCAATTCCGATAACATCATCCACAGTGACACTATGTTGGTACTCGCTGAAGGTATTGTCGCAATAGACACTAAGCCCTTCTCCAGCCTTTACTGCAAAGCTTAACGGCATCATTGATAACGCGATTGCGCCAATCACTAACTTTTTCATATTTTCCTCTAGTACAACTTAGTTATTCCGCTTGTTTTTGAGCCTTTGCGGATGAGTTCTTCTATCTTTTCAATCAATTCATCTAAGTCAGATACATCGATGATGTCTTCACTTGGATTGACAACACAGTCTTGAAAACCACTTTGTTGAGAAGCACGAAAATCGATACCAATAACACCGATGTATAAGCCCGGAATCTCTGCTCTGGCTTTGTCGCACATACCGTTGTCTACTAGCCCTTTCAGAATGCCGTTGTTAGGACTTTCCTGCCCATCACTCAAAATCAGCAGCATCTTGATTTTCTTGTTGTACGCTTGCTGCTCTTCATCATCTGTACTGTTTGGGTCTCCATCATGAAGAACCTGAGATCCTCTTAATATGCCTTGAAACGCAGCAGTACCGCCATCTGCCCACATCGACTTAATTGCGTTCAAATCGGAAAGCTTGTTCGATAATCGAATGTTGTAAAACTGCGATGAATTGGAGGAACCATGTGCGTTAAATAGACGTGTTCCACTCACACTATAGAAATTGGGCTTTAATCCCGATTTATCAGTAAACATGGTTGAAACTGACGCCGGAAAATCCACATAGTTGTAAACATCCGCAACGGCATAACGGTCCAAATTGATGACATCACGAATACGCTTCGCATACTTTTGATTATCCGATTTGGGGTTTGAACATCTTGATTGCCTGCTCGCACAGTTGAGTACCTGACTTTGCGAATACGTACGCCAATAATCCCAATTAACATCGTTATAGGTATACGGCGATAGATAAGCGTTATAACCATCTCTGTAACTTAATTGGCTAGTCGCCCGAGCTTGATTGCCCCCGACAATTTCTCTGGTTCGAACGTTAAATGGAACAAAACCTACTCGATTAAGCAGCTTGTCTCCGGTTGTATCTTCTCCCGGCTCGTCACAAACATCTTTCCACTCCCCATCGACATACTCTTTACGAGTAGATGTACAAAGAATCTTGTTTGATATTTGATCGATTGCGGTTTTCAAATCATCAATTTTTTTATGTCGACTTGATCCCCACCTTTCGTCCATCGAGCCTGAAAAATCAGATACGAAGACAATATCGATGTTGTTATCTCCAAGGTAAACGGGGTATTTTCTGGCTAACGAACGGCCCGCTAAATCCTGTTGCTCATTAAAAGAAGGAACAAAACTACTCGCAAACCATGAGTCGTGTGTCGTCCTTGCGTTCACCGTATATTGAATGTATTCAAGCACCCCTGCCCCTTCATCTTCCGCCTGATGAAATCGCTGGGCAGAAAGGCTGGCTGATTTAATATCTCGCACATAGTTTTCGACATATTTCGTTGCCAGTTCACGAGCTGCATCGGGCTGGTCTTCAATGGTCACCGCCATCGCAGCAGCCTCTGCTGAGTCTCGTAATCGGCTGGACTCTTGAACATAACGTGTTCCCTCAACAGCCCAAAAAGTGAACCCCATGATAGGAACAAGCAATAAACCCATCCATATCGCGGCAACGCCTTTTTGTTGTTGGAGACTTTGATGCTGGTATCGCTGCATTTTCATTTCATTATCTCCCTGGCATGATTGAAGAAGAGCCAATCTTGACCGTTGTCCCGGTGCCTCCATTGAAAAAAGGTTTGAACCAAGAGCTTTGCTCTTCGCATACACTGACTCGATACAGTGGGTATACGATGCCTTTTTCAACCGGAGCCAAATCTGCATGAGCAAGAATTGAGTCCGTTTCGCAACCTAATTTATTGAATTTGCTACTGGTAAAAGCAGCCACATTCGCCTTATTCGTCAACGACTCGATTTTAATCGCCACATTATCTGGCGTTGTATCTAACATCCGGCTCGCCACTTGAGTCAGGTCTTCTAAATCTGTATTGGTGACGGATAAGTTTTTCCCTGCCAACACATCAGCATCAAAGTAACGAGTACGTTCTTTGATCACATTGACCAAGGCAAAGCTGGAACGATCGAGCTTTGCGCGCACAAGTAGCTGATAACTGAGATCCGCCGCAAAAAGGTAAACACCCCACAATGCGACAAGAACAAACACAAGCTCAATCGTAAATGCGCCTTTTTGGTGCTTGGTAGAAGGTAAAAATCGGTTACGGAGTGTCATCTTTCCACCCTTCATGCTCTAAGTTCAAAACCATGGTTCGAGCAATGTCTTTATCAGCAGCACCAGTTAGCTTTATCATTGGAGAGTAGTGATACGTAACCGTGATTTCGGCTAAGTCATAATTGAAGTTCAGACCTTGATCAGAATGCCCTCGATTGGCAATAAAATCGTCATAGGTTTTGTAGTACCGACCTTGAATAGAGAATCGGGCACTATCAATTAAGAAATGCCACAGGTTACTATCGGCTTCTATCAACGTTCGAAACTTATCTTCATACTGTTGATTAATGCCTTTTCCCTCATAGATCTTTGTGTTTCTTATGGTTTCTCTGAGAGAGTACTCCGTCATGTTTACGACGTAGATTTGATAGCTGGATTCGAAAATAGCAAAAGTGGCAAAGAACAAAACGAGCGCACCCAAAGCAAACTCTATCGCCGTCACCCCCTTCTGCTTGCAAAGACTTCTCATCACTAACTCCTAGTCTGAGTCAATTCAGTCGCGATACTGTGGATCTCTTGAGCTGAAAAGTCACCTTTGAGCAATTTCTTCGCTGCGTCCATTTGTTGTGCTTTCATAAGTGCGATAGCAAGGTTTGCTTTGACCACTTTATTTGCTGGATTGTCTTTTAACACGGGAGTTAGCGTCTCAATTGCTTGTTGGTACTCACCGCTTGCCATATGTATCATCGCAATATTGTTCTTGATCACGACATCGTCGTATCCACGTAAGCGAGCGTTATTCAGCTCTTGATAAGCATCTTCATACTTACCCGCTTTGGTGTAAGAGACGCCGAGCAAGACATGAATTTGCCCTGCCTGATTACCAGCACTGACTGAAGATAGATAAGCGGCAATGGCATTTTCAGTGTCGTTTTTTGCATCAAACACCTGCCCTTCTAGTTGATACAGACTAGGATTCTCAATACCCTCTTTTCTGAGGTGTTGAACGTAGAAGTTAGCTGACTCAAGATCCCCTTTATGGAAGTAAGCCCACGCGAGGTTTTCTTTTACCGCAGGATCTTGTGAACCTTGCTCCAGTTTGGATTTATAATGCGTGATTAAGCCGTCGTAATTCTTCACTTTTTCCATGCTAGTGACATCATCTAGTTGCTGGCTCTGCTGTGAAGGTGTCGATTGACAGCCAGCTAATACGCTTAACGCGAACAAAACGACAGAAATACGTTTTGCAACCATTAGTTACCCCCAATATTGATCGACATTTGCATGACACTAGGAGCGAGTATCAGAATGACGATCGGAAACATAATGAATAAGATCAAAGGCACACTCATCTTCGCCGAGAGTTTGCCAACCTTTTCCTCGACCGTAAGAATTTGAACTTTTCGCATGTCCTCTGCGAGATCACTTAATACTTGAGCCACGGAGGTTCCGTATTGCAAATTTTGAATAATAGTCAGGACAAAGCTTCGAACTGCTGGTGTTGGTATCCGGTCACTGAGATCATTAAGCGCCTTTTCTACACCGTGTATTTTGGCTGAATCGGAAGTGCGTTTAATTTGATAGCAAAGGTCTGAATCAAACTCTGCCAACTCCTTCCCTAAGTACACCAAAGCCGCTTCAATCGTCATACCGGTTTGAACACACACCGACATCATGTCTAATAAATACGGTAACTGAGATGACGTCTTACTAATCAAAACTTTACGTCGAAGCTGCAGCAAGGTATCAGGTACAACTATCACGCCAATAAGAGCAAAAATGACCACGATAAGCTGACTGGTCGTTGTCATATCCGACAGTAAAACCCCACCAGCAACCAAAGCAAGTACCAACAACTTGGCCGGAAAATAGAACTTGGCCCACTCTGTGTTGTAATACCCAGCTTCAATCATTTTTTGTTCTAATTCATGTCGATACTCTTTACCGAAACGGACAAAAAAACGGTTAACGCGAGAGGGCGCACGCACTGCATCTCCCCCGATGTAAAATGCCACTTTCTTGCGTCGCTGCTCAGTACGTAGTGAATCAACGATTAAAAAGAGTAACGAAACAAACAGCACAACAAGAGAAACCAATAACATCATGCGCGTACTCCTTTGACTAACAGCCAAACAATGAATAACCCGAACAACTCACTGCCAAGCACATAAAAGAGCACGATTCGGCCAGAAGGGTCATACAAGACATAATCCACATTGCCAGGATTTACATAGTTAAGAATAACCATAAAAATCAATGGGATTGCTGCCACAATCTTGGCCGAAATCCTCGCTTCAGAGGTCATCGCCATTTTCTTTTTCTCTAACGTCCTAGCATCCACCAAGACTCGAATTAGTCTTGCTAACACCCCTTTAAGCTGACCACCACGCGCAATGTTTGCTCTAAGCGTTACGGTAAAAAAGAGAAACTCCGGATACGGGTAGTTCTTGCAAGAACGTTGAAGTACCACTTCAGGAGATTCACCTAACTTCAACCGGTCACCCATTAACTTGAATTCACGACCAATTGAGTTGTCCATCACCTCGCCGACGTAACTAATGGCTTGCATTAGACTGTCGCCAGCCGTTACCGCGCTCATCAGAATATTCAGCGCATCCGGGAATGTGTTTTCAAAATCTCGACGTCTTCTTGTGATCAGGTAGCGATAACCAAAAATGGTAAGCAACAAAGATAAACCGAGAATCAACACTGTATTCGTCATCAACAATAATTTAACGACGACGTACCAAGATGCAATCAGACTCCCCGTGATATACAGCGCTATGTACAGCGAAGATCTCGGCCCCAATACAGTTAATGTTGGTGAAATGGACTCTTTGAACTTTTGCCAGCTTTGCTTTCGTACCAATGATTTAACGTTGATAGCATTGAAGTTTTCCGCTTCAGCTTCTTCAATATTGAAAAACTGGTTAACCTTTTTGACCTTCGAATCCCTGATCAAAAGCAGTACAACCGCAAAGAGGATGAGCGAGATCCAGAGCATGCTATATCCCCTTAAATGCAGCCATCAGCTCGTCATATAAGCCGAAGAATTGGGATTTTTTCACAAGCTCAGATCGTTGCATGATGCCACTGGTCACAAAGTCGCCTTTCACCGTTTCCCCGAAATGCGCATCGTCGTAACGGAAACGATAGATCTCTTCCATCACGACGCTATCGCCTTCTAGGCCAACAATTTCAGAGATACTGGTAATTTTACGGGAGCCATCACGCAACCTATTAACTTGAACGACCATTTGAACGGCACTGACAATTGTTCTTCGAATCGCGTCAAGAGGTTGGTTCAAATTCGCCATCATCACCATGGATTCAACACGAGCAATCGCATCTCTCGGTGTGTTAGCGTGCAACGTAGACATCGAACCATCATGGCCAGTATTCATTGCTTGCAACATTTCAAAGGCTTCAGACCCACGACACTCACCCAATATGATTCGGTCTGGGCGCATACGAAGTGCGTTGATCACCAAATCGCGTTGCGTTACCGCACCGGTTTGTTCCACGCTGGACGTTCGAGTTTCTAATCGGACCAAGTTCGGTTGTTGCAAACGCAGTTCCGCAGCGTCTTCAATCGTGACGATGCGTTCATCTTCTGCAATGTATTGAGACAATGCATTGAGCAGAGTGGTCTTGCCTGAGCCTGTACCACCTGAAATTAGCACATTCATTCGACAGCGAGACGCAATCATGAGCACTCTTGCCATATCTGGTGACATGGTTCCAAAGCCAATCAAGTCTTCGAAACCAATGTTCTGCTCCCTGAATTTACGTATCGAGATTGACGTCCCATCTAACGCAATAGGTGGGATAACAATGTTGACACGGCTACCGTCATCGAGTCGGGCATCAACCGTTGGAGACAACTCATCAACACGGCGACCAACACGTGAAGCAATACGCTTCGCAATGGCTAGGAGTTGTTCTTCATTTACAAATGTGACTTCTGACTTTTGAACTTTCCCGTGTCGCTCAAAGAAAATATGGTTTGGTCCATTCACCATAATATCGGAGATAGACTGGTCTTCGACCAAAGGTTGCAAAGGCCCTAAGCCAAAAAGCTCATCAATTAAGCTTTTCACCAACCCAGACTTCATCATGGAAGTGATCGGTCGTTGGTAGCTGTTCGCAAGGAGGTCTACCGCAGCTTGTATCTGGGCCTCAAGATCTCGACGGCTCATTTTCTGAACCGCTTCAGCATCTAACGCTTCAAATATTTGGCCACGAAAAGCGAGATATAAGTCTTTGTTAGAACTCATTTAGCACGCACCTTCTTTAACCACGATCCCATGCCTTTTTGATCAACAGGTTGGCCATTGATCAGCTTCACCAGTAACTCCATAGAGCGACTGACGTGGCGATCATGTTTATGGCCTCGCTTACCATCAATGATGATGTGTGAAAGCGATTTGCAGTAAGCCACTTCTAGGTCAACATCCGCCCCTAAGTATTTGGTTAGGTCAGGCTTCTGCAATACATAAGCATTTTCTGGTCGATGGTAGTTCACGACCGTAATAACACGAGTGCGAGATGCGAGTGTGAGCTGCAAATTCGACATTTTTTCAAATAACCGCTTTGCGCTTCTTACCGAAGACACCGATGCGTCTAATACCAAAACAACCACGTCGAAGTTTTCTACCAAGAGTTGAGGTTCAACTTTGAAATCCACGCCACCAGAGAAATCTTCGATAATGAAATTGGTATTTCTTGCCAAAAGGTCACAAAGCGTTTGGTTATAGTTAAGGATATCGGTCTGACTCATATCCCCATCAATCGCTAACAAACGTAGGTTTTTTCGTGCATTAAACAGATAGCTCAATGCACCTTCTTCATCCATTTCATGCAATGGCGCGGTAAACTCATCGATACCGCGGGGTTTAAAGTCTTTTAAGCCCAATAAGACATCAATATTGGTATCAGTGTATTGGTGATCAACAAGGATGGTATCCGTGCCCTGAGTAGACAGTAGTGAACTCAACTCTGTTGTGATAAATGAGGCACCAACACCACCTTTTGCTCCCACAACTGCAACACGTTTTGCTTTGCGTTTTTGGCTGACACCCGAAAACGTCTTTAGGTTCTTGCTAACATGATTTAAGAAGTCAGCAAATTCCTGTTTGTTCACTGGCCAAAAAACATAATAGAAGCCCATATCTTTCAGCGAACGCAGCGTCGAAATAGCATCCTCTTTGCCAATTACGACCACGCCTTTATGCGTAGGCAATTTGCTGGCAAAAGATTTGGCGTCTTCAACAACGTTATTGGATTCATTAAGCTCAAGGATAACAATGTGACTACTCTGCTGTTCCGTTAACTTAGTTAATCCAGCATTGGCTTTGACACATTCAGGGTCATTCCAACCTTCAAATCGAAACACTTCCTGAACTAGGTTCAAACACTCTTGTGATTGATAAAACAAAGTACAACCAGCAACGCCAGTCGCGGTGGACTGAGTAGGCTTAGCCTTGGTGCTTAACGCTTTGGTCAGATCAAACATGTTATTCTCCCACCAATCTAGACTTGTAGGACACTTGTTTTAGACGCATCGACTCTACAAAGCAGTCAGGTTGACCTAGTTGGACGTGAATTTGTGCAGGCGCACATTGCTGAGTCTTCATGCGCGTTAACGTTACTTGAATGCTGAGATCATTCGGTAAATGAGGTGCATTGCGGAACGTCACTCTTTGCGGCGCGACAATGTGTGACGGATATTGGCTAAATATCTGCTCTAACATCGTCTTGCTACGCGTTGATCTGTAATCCACCACGTAAGTCGCCTCTTTATCCATCGACTCAATATCGTGAATCAGTTGCTTAATCTGCTTGGTGGTTTCCGCTTGTTTTTTGATCGCAAATTCGAAATTGTGGTGTTCTTTGTACACCAAAGCTTCAGCACCGTTACCACCAAAATAACGCTCTGAAGCGCAACCAAAGAGGGATGAAGTCAATAAAGTAATGAGTACGAGTTTCTTCATTGAATGAAACCTCCTTCAGACAGTAAGCGAATCGTTGCATCCGATATCACTGGGGAATTACCCTCGGAATCAATATTCAACCAACGCGCCAATGTTGATGTTTTTTTGATATGTGGCAGTTGAATGTCTTTTGGTTTCATTGGCTCAACCAGATTTACCGTCGCCACGATGATCAACTCAGTGCGTTTTCTGTCTGTCGTTGCCTTACGGAATGCCGCGCCAAGTACAGGGATATCGCCGACAAAAGGAATCTTCTGCATTTTTTCTAAATCGGTGCTGCTCATTAGCCCACCTAGAATGAAGCTATCTCCGTCTGCTAACTCGACCGTCGTTAACGCTCGACGCGAAGCCAGCTGTGGTACTTTTATACCAGCCGCCTCTACATAGCTTTCTACTTCGCTGACTTCTGGGGCTAATTGCATTCGGATCTTATCTTGGCTAAGTACCTTCGCAGTAAGGTCCAACTTAATGCCGAACTCTTTAAAAGTGATGTTGACATTGCTGTCCGTCGATACGATGACCGGCACCTCTCCACCAACGAGGAAACTTGCCGATTCGCCGGAGAGTACGGTTAAATTAGGTTCAGCTAAAACTTCAGCAATTTGGTCATTGCCTAATGCTGTAATCAACGTGCTTAAATTTGCGGCGTCAAACTGATCAAAAACAAACTCACCGACACTAGAACCCACAGAGTTCCAGTCAACGCCTACTGTTTTTCCAAATGATTCGGTGACTTGAGCAACGGAAATTTTGACGTTCACTTGTTGAGTCGTAGCGACTTCAATGCGTTCGACGATCCCTTCCCATGTCATATTTCGCGCGAAAACCATTCCCTCCGGCTCTTCATAGTCGGCACTTTCAGAGCTGAACTCCAACTTCTCGGCTTTGTCCCATCGCTCTGTCTTTTCTCGGCCAAGTAGTGTTGCAACCAATCGATAGATGTCATCACGCGTTGCTTCGGAATCAACAACACCACTGACGGCAACTTGCTCACCAACAGACTGAACCTTGACCTTAGCATCTGGAAAATGGAATTTAAGCTGGCGTCTGACTTCGCTTAAGTCCAAATCAACAATAATGCGATCAGAGAGCAGCACATCATCATCAATCCCGTACACAATCAATCGTGACTGCCCTATTCCATTAGCGAATACCACCAATGTGTTGTCATTGATGATTTTATAATCCGCAATATCAGGATTACTGATGAAGACCTTTCCAATTGGTGTCTTAAGCTGAATATGTTGTCCATCATTGAGCGTAATGGAGCGATTCGCCGCATAAACATTTGTTACGCACAGTAAGCCCATAAAAAAGAGCACGATAGAACGGTAAACTGATTGCTTCATTTGAGGTTGTATTGTCATTACAGAGCCTCTCTTGGGTTGTTGACGTTACCGCGCAACTCGTCAATACCAGTGTAATTATCAATAATATTGCGCACTTCTGCGTACTCAGGCTGCTTGTAGGTTTGGCTTCGGTATATTTCGATGTGCATAGTTCTTTGGGCTAACGCAAGTTTGGCTAGGTCATCAGGTCTAACTTCAATGACCACAGTCGTTAAACCGTCTTCTTTACTCGGGGCTCGTGCAGTAACAGAACTGTTTTCCCCTTCTCCATCACCAATGTTGAGCACTTTAATATGCTTGAGGAACATTGATGCTTTCACGCCTCTGAAGCGCTTTGGCTTATCAATATTTCCCGCTAAGTTATCATTTGGAGAGCTCACCGTAAGGACATCAATGTATGAACCTGGTCGGATATAATCATTGATTAGATTCTTGTTGCTCACTTCGAGTGGATACAACGTCATTCCCTCCGTGACGAGAAGATCGATATACCCAGGCTGACCAGACGCGACTTGGTATTCTGGCAACACAACTTCGCCAGGATTCAAATCTCGATTCAATAAAACGGAAGGGGAAAAACTGATTTCAGCGTCTTCTCTCACACCAAGCGTCAATGCTTCGCTAAGTGGGAGCTGTCGTTTTATGACGCCTTGAGCACTGATCGCATGCCCTTTTTCATACGCTTCTGTGGTCGTCCAGACAGCAACATGCTCTTCTTCTTTGTTATCTGCCAATTCAGCGGTAGTTGCTGACTGAGGTTCGCTTTTGAACAAATCGACAACGCCTAGCGCGCCAACTATCAAAGCAACAATAGCAACAAGTAATACCAGTCGAGATCTCATAACGTGCCTATTTTTGGAGGTTTATATATGTGGCGTATTTTGAGTTAAAATTACTAAGTAAAATCCAACGCTAATTGCTATTCCATATGGGATTCCCTCTTTATTATTCGACGTGTTGCTTATTAGCTTTTGACCTATCAAATAAATAACAGCTAAAAAACCACCAGCAAAAGCCGTCAAAATATAGGCCCACGGCAAATCATGTAAAGGGATTGAAAGAGATAAGACAGCGGCATACTTAATATCACCAGCTCCAATCGAAATCAGAGCGTAAAGTATTAACCCTACCCCTAACACCAGCAAAAAGGTTGTTATTTGAATATCTAACGGTGAAAAAAAACTTTGCAACAAGAGGAGTATGAGCAAGGTGTAATTATGTATTTTTCGACAAATAAAATCGACAGATGAAACATAAACACACGCAATTGCCAATACTAACAAATACCATTCACGACTCAAAAATAAGACTCTCAGGTTAACTTTTCTGGTTTATTTTCAAAAAACATTTATTAGATAATCTGAATTAACGATGCCAGACCAATGAAAACCATAGATCTGGCACAAATATCTATCGATATTATCTACATAAAACCAAAGGGTAATATGTTTAATTATGGCGTTGGTTTAGTACCAGCAGTTTTGATCGTATCAGCAATTGTATCAAACGCATTACCCAGCTCTTTAATGAAGCCGTTATCACCTACCGCTACGCTAACTAGCACTGCCATTGCAACACCAATTAGACCATATTCAATCGCCGTTACACCACGCTCATCGTTTTTGAATTGCGACAAAAACAGGCCTGTTTTCACGTACAATTTAGTAATCATGTTTTATTCCTATGAAGTGAATTTACAAATGCAGCCCCATAGTAATTAATACTTCCATTCAACAGAAAATAGCTCTTATTGATAAAATCGATAGGCAATCGAAAAAACAACCAAATAAAAAGCAAAGCAAATCGAACAAAAAACACACAAAACCATACTTTACAAGTGGTTACCTTAGTAAAGCGGAGAAGAATAACAAAAATCACTTAAATTAAAACAATGCAAATGATGAGAGGTAGATCATTTATAGAGTAACAAACTATCTACATGCTAATTGATTTTATCAAAATGATAGATTTTTGTAATGAATCCTTATGCAAGATAGTAATATGGCAAGAATGAAAGCTGCACTCTTAAATAACTATGCTTTATAAAACGTGTTGAAATACGAGCATCATCACGCTATTGTGTTGCAAATATACAAATTACAATTCAAAAAACTAAAATTTGCTTGCTTTTAAAAGGTTGGTCGAATCATGAAACTGCATTTCGAAAATATTGTTTCGTTTGTAGCTGTAGTTGAAGAGGGTTCATTTAGTTCTGCTGCTCGTAAGCTTGGTAAATCCCAATCTACCGTTAGTACTGCTGTTCAAAATCTTGAATCAGACTTAGGCTTCAATTTATTTAATAGGCAGTATTCTAAAGTCTGGTTGAATGAAAAAGGGAAACGTCTATTTCATTTATCAGCCCCTGTTGTTTCAAAGTACCGCGAATTGATGACAACAGCTCAACAAATGAATATCTCGGAACAAATTGTTTACCGCGTTGGAATAGATCCATTGGTATTCAATCAGGAAGTAAAAAAAACACTGTTGGATTTCTCAGAAGCATTTCCTAATGTGGATCTGCTGGTTGTCACTAAACCAAGTTTTGTATTAGGAAATTACATTAACGAAGGAAAAATAGATCTTGCCTTAGGAAACCCGTACCACAAAACGGGAAACGACTTTAACATTGATGAATTGTTTCACGTCAATTGTTGGTGGGTAGCTCACGAAGACTTAACGCACATTGGTGGTAGTCCATCACAACGCGTTCTTTTAATGGATGGGTGCGAAGAGTTACTCAATTTATCAAACATCGCCGCCTATAATTTGTGGAGGCTTGATGATTTAGGGACCATCCTAGACCTATGTAAAGCCCAAAAAGGCATCGCATTTTTGCCGGAGTTTCTTATAGAGGGGAACATAAAAGAAAATAAGCTAAAGCTGATTAACGACCACCCCGATTTTTTTGGCAAAAGAGTCATTGCCTCCCTTTTCTGGCCGCTACATTCTGACTTTAGTTTGTTTAATCAGTGGATCAAAGGGGAGTTGCAAAGTAGCCTCAGAAACCAACAAACATTCGTTGCAGACTTGGCACAATAACGCTCCGTTGAGCTTTTAACGAAACTCACTTTCGAATAAAAAAAGAGCCGCAAACTGCGGTAATGCCGATCAGTTAAGAAATTAATAGACTGATCAATTGAACGATCCCACCAGTGTGTAAAAATCCGATAGAC